>JAZDOF010000202.1:0-3338 GCA_043799015.1 Pseudomonadota bacterium
GTGCTTGATTCGCTCATGAGACTGCTTCACCCGTTCATCCCGTTCATCACGGATGAAGTTGCGGAAAAGCTCCCCTGTAACGGTGATACGATAATTCGAGGACCTTTCCCTGTTGTGGACGACTCTTTGGCCGACCCGGAAGCGGAAAAGAACATGGGGTATCTCATGGGCCTGGTCGCGGCCGTCCGCAACATCCGTGCCGAGATGGGCATTGCGCCTTCGGCGAAACTGCCCGTGATCATCGTCCCTATTACCTCTGAAGAGCGCGCGCTCATACACGAAAACGCGCATATGCTCAACGTGCTGGGCCGAGTTTCGGACCTGATCGTGGTCGGTGAATCGGAAAAGGCCAAGCCGCCTCGGCTTTCCGCCACCGCGGTGGTGAACGAAACCCAGGTGTTCGTGCCCCTGGAAGGTGTCGTAGACCCGGAGGCCGAAACAGCGCGCCTGGAAAAGGAACTCGCGAAGATCAACAAGGACTTGAGCGCTGTTCGCACCAAGCTGGACAACGAAGACTTCGTTCAAAAAGCCAAGCCGGAAGCGATCGAGAAGCAACAAACCAAGCGCGCCGACCTGGAGGCCAAGTCCGCGGGTCTCAACAGCAGCCTGACGAGGATGAAGAAGCTGTTGGAGGAATAGGCGTCGAGCTGACGGACCTTTTCCGTTATTTCGAACAATTACGGTCTTACGCCTCTGCAAATTGCGGGAATCCTCAACGGTTGCATGAACCGCAACCGTAGGGGCGGAGCTGCATAGGCGTCGCAATAAGCATGTGGTCATACAATGTATTCAAAAGACCGGATGATATGAACCATTCGTCATGCATAGCCTCGGTTATGTGGCGCATGTCCGCACGCTCGGGGTTTTAACCCCAATGCTGTTGACTTAAGCCGCTTGAGTGCGGTCCGAGGCTCCTGTGGTTAGTTCTTTGATTACCATTGTTACACGGGAGGTTAGGGGCATGAGGAGGGGCCGGCAGCCGGTCCTACCCACGGGAAACACGCATCGCCCATCTTGTGGTAGCGCCGGCGTCCCGCCGGCCTTACCGCGACAACGCCGGCGGCAACGGATTTTCCTCATGCATCGGGATGTGAGACCGGCAAGATGCCGGCGCTACCGTTGGAATGCAACGAACGCCCGTTCATCCTCGTCCCCACGAAAGCGGGGAAGGAGGCATCATGCTCAGTTTGCGGCATATTTTCCGGTCACAGAGTTGTCGCAATGACGATCCTAGTTGACGTGGTATCACTTGATTCAACAGCATTGCCTTCAAAACTCATAGCGGTCGACACTTGGGTTCACGTAGGTGTAACTTTTTCTCAGTCTCTGCGAATTACCTTTCGGAAGGGCGACATGTCCCGTCGAATGGAAGGACCCTGGTAGGGGTCCCAGCAGGAGGACGTTATGAAAAGCATAGGGTGTTTGATTCTCGCCATGGCCTTATCGGCTTCGGCGGCATTGTTCCTCATGTCCGGGCCGAGTCACGCTGCCGGCGACGGCCGGGGAACGCTCACGATAATTGAACCGGACGGTAAGCCGGGCCAAGGCTGCCCACTCGAGCATACCTCGGTCAAGGGTGAATTGTCCGGGTTCGTTGCTCGCGTATCCGTGACTCAGACTTTTCATAACCCCCTCGAAAAGAAAATCGAGGCGATCTACACCTTTCCCCTTTCTGCGGACGCCGCAGTGGATGAGATGCTCATGCGCGTGGGCAAGCGTGTCGTAAAGGGCGAAATCAAGCGCCGGGAGGAAGCAAGGCAAATCTACGAGGCCGCCAAGGACAAAGGCCATGTGGCTTCTCTTCTGGATCAGGAACGGCCCAACATTTTCACTCAGTCCGTGGCCAATATAATGCCCGGAGAAAAGGTGGAGATAACGATCCAATACGTCGAGGTCCTGCCGTACGAAGACGGGTCCTTTAAGTTTGCCTTTCCCATGGTCGTGGGCCCGCGCTTCATCCCCGGCGCGCCGACCGGATCGTCCGGTACCGGATGGGCGCCGGACACGACGTCGGTACCCGACGCGAGCCGCATAACCCCGCCCGTGGCCGCGGAGGGAACTCGGGCCGGCCATGACATAGACCTTACCTTGAAGATCAATGCAGGAGTGCCGATCCTGAAGCTCGACTCCAAGCTTCATGAGATCGACGTGCAAAAGGACGGCGATAAGCAGGCCACAGTGTCCCTGAAGAACAAGAAGGAACTCCCGAACAAGGATTTCGTGCTTCATTACGCGGTCGCCGGTGACGAGGTGCGGTCCGGAATCCTCACGCACAAGGATGGGGACCAAGGGTACGCGACCATCGTGATGATCCCCCCCGAACGGGCCAAGCCCGCGCAAATCGCGCCCAAAGAGATGATCTTCGTCATCGACTGTTCCGGGTCACAATCGGGGAAGCCTTTGGAAAAAGCCAAGGAGGCCATGAAGTACTTCATCGACCACATGAACCCGGAGGATACCTTCAACATTATAGATTTCAACGTGGGCTCCCGCATGCTGTTCCCCGAGCCGAAAAAGAACTCCCCGGAGACTAGAGAAAAGGCCCATCGGTATATGGCGGGCCTTCAGGCCCAAGGCGGCACGTGGATGGGACCCGCGGTGGAAACCGTGTGCAAGGCCTCGGCGGACGCGAATCGACTCCGAATCGTGACCTTTATGACGGATGGCTATGTGGGTAATGACTTTGAGATAATCGAGCTGGTGAGGCGACTCCGCGGGAAGAGCCGATGGTTCCCCTTCGGCACCGGAAACTCGGTCAATAGGTTCCTGCTCGACAATATGGCCAAGATGGGCGGTGGCGAAGTGGAGTACGTGCATCTCAACTCTTCCGCGGAAGAAGTCGGGAAGCGTTTCTACGAGCGCATCGGCACCCCGGTGCTCACCGATATCAATCTTTCATGGCAGGGTATCAGCCTCACCGACGTCTACCCGGCTGAGATCTCCGACCTATGGGCCCGTAAACCGCTCGTGTTCAAAGCCCGGTACGATAAGCCCGGAAAGGGGACCATTACAATAAAGGGATTCAGCGGCGGAAAGCCGTACGAACAAACCCTGCACGTGGACTTGCTGGCGGAGGCCAAGGCCGACAGTGCCTTGGGGTCGCTCTGGGCCCGAGCCAAAGTCGACGACCTGATGACCAAGGACTTGTTCGGCGCGCAACGTGGCGTGCCTGATCCCAAAATCAAGGAAGAAATAGTCCAAGTCGCTCTCGCACATCGTATCATGACCCAGTACACCAGCTTCGTCGCGGTGGAAGAGGCTATCGTAACCATCGGCGGAAAACCGGTAACCGTGCCTGTGCCCGTGGAAATGCCCGACGGCGTGGACAGGAAGGGCGT
>JAZDOF010000220.1:0-6288 GCA_043799015.1 Pseudomonadota bacterium
GTCCGTGAGCTCCTTTTCGAGTTCCGGGGAGATCTCAACCTTTTCGCCGCGTCCGGGGACTTCCCAATCGGACTTGGCCGCCACCATATCATCCAAACGCTTTGGCGACCTGTACCAGGGCACCAACCTTTCGTGCATCTCAGACATGCCGTGGGCCGAAATTGGATTCCCGCCCGTAAGGTTCTGGGCCGTGAGGGGGCCTACGGCCAAACCGAGACACTTCGCGCCCACAGTGTCCACCTGCTTGCTGTTCCCCATGCCGGCGTCAAGGCATTGGATGCACGCCAACATCAAGCCCTCGAACACCGGGTCCACCGAGTAACCGTAACGAGACCCCACCTTGACCGGAATCTTCCCTACAAATTCGTATAACCTCATGATGAAATCGGTAATTGCCGGGTCCGTATCGGTGGTGGGTATTATCTCCATCGCGGGGTTTCTTTCCGCGGGGAAGAAGTAGTGGGTGCAAAGGGCCCGCCCCTTGTGCTCCACTTCCGCGAAAATTCGCTCCGGTTCGATGTGCGAGGAATTGCTCCCCAAGATCGCGTCCGGGCTAACCAGCCCCTCTATCTGTTTGAAAATGCGGCGTTTGAGGGGTAAGTCCTCCGTGGCGGCCTCAACCACGAAATCCGCACCGGCCAGTTGGCCGTAATCGGACGTGAAAAGCACACATGCCTTCATGGCGTCCGCCTGTGCAGGCTTGAACGCCTTAGTTTCCGCGCCCTTGTCTATCTTCTTGGTCAGCTTTGCCTTGCCTTTTGCCAAAGCATCCTCGGACACGTCCACGACAACGATCTTGGCATCGTGTGCGTAGAGGGTTTTCGCGAAATGCAGCGCTATATCAGGCCCGATCTGACCGGATCCGATCACTCCAACCTTGGCGATGGAGCGTCCACGGAACCAAAAAGCCATCTTAAGTCCTCCTGTAAATAACTTGTATTCTTGTAGAGTACGTTCGGCCATGAAATAGGCGGCCGACGTGAGTTTCATGACTGCCCGGCAGGTACATGCGATCCGCAGTGCCTCTCGCACCGTCGTGCGCCTTGCCGGCGAATTCGGAGAACGACACTGAAAAGTAACATCGTGTTCATTTGTTTGCAAAAAAAAAGAAGCGTCGGGGTAAGCATTCACTTACGGGCGGGAAATTCCAATCTCAACGTGGCGCAGGCTTTCCAGCCTGCGAATTTTCTTAGTGCGATCTCGGCAGGCCGGCAAGTCTGCCCCACAAGAGTGAGTGGTTACGCGTCGGGTATTCTTGACTTGGGTAGGCGGAAGCCCGGTTGGGCGGCGGAGACGGAAGCAAAGGGGGCAAACAAGAGATGGGTCTGTCGGCCCGTGCCTGGGAAGGCCGCACCTTTGTATCCGGAATAGAACGAAATGCTCTTGAGCTACGGAAGCAGCCATGTGTGGAGTCACTTCCCCGACCGTTTTCGCCCCCCTAACGCGTAGCGACCTCGTGCAGTAGTTCGATGTCATCCAGCATCTTACCCGCGCCGCGGGCCACGGTTGACAGCGGATCATCGGGCACCACCACGGGGACGCCGATCTCCTGCCTTACTCTAACGTCCAGGTTCTTCAATAAAGAACCGCCTCCGGTGAGCACGATCCCGGTGTCGATAATGTCCGCGGCCAGTTCCGGCGGGCACTGTTCAAGGGCTAGTTTCACCGAATCCACGATGGAGTTCACCGAATCCATGATTGCGCGCGTCACGTCGGTGCTGTTGATGGTTATGGTCTTGGGGATGCCGTCCATGAGGTCGCGGCCTTTGACGTCCACTTCTTCCTCTTCTCCGTCCAACATGGCGCGACCCACGAGGATCTTGATCTGTTCCGCCGTGGACGGCCCGACGAGGATGCTGTAGCTCTTCCTGATGAAATTCAGGATGTCCATGTCCAGCTTATCCCCGGCTATTTTCAAGGAATTACTGTAAACGACGCCCTTGAGTGAAATTATGGCCACTTCCGTAGTGCCGCCGCCGATGTCCACAATCATGCTGCTCACGGGTTCGGTTACCGGCAGCCCTGCGCCAAGCGCCGCGGCCATCGCCTCGTCCACTATGTATACGTCGTGGGCCCCGGCATTGAGCGTCGAATCCCTCACCGCACGTCGCTCCACGGGCGTAACCCCCGAAGGGACCGAAATGATGACCCTGGGTCGAACCAGATGCCGGCGGTTGTGGACCTTTTGAATGAAGAACTTGAGCATCAGGCTGGCCATTTCGAAGTTGGAAATCACCCCCTCACGTAAAGGTCGGTAGACCTCGATGGACCCGGGGACGCGGCCGATCATTTTCTTTGCCTCTTCTCCTATCCATATCTCGGACGTGCGGCGGTCACGTTTGCGTATGGCCACCACCGAGGGTTCGTTCAACACGATTCCCTTGCCCCGGGCGTAGACAAGGGTGTTGGCTGTTCCCAGATCGATGGCCAAGTCCCGAGATATCTTGGATGCGAGGAAATCAAATATCATATGGCGGTTTGGTTACTTCCCCGGCACGGGCCGGCTCCCATCGGAAACATGGTCCCCGTAGATACCGACTAAATCCTTCCAAGTCCGTCGACGGATGTTGATTCTACCGGCTAGAGCTTCACTTCGATTAAAGATTCTTCCTTGAGCCGGTCAACCCAGTCCTTCATCCTCTCGCGACGCTTCTTACTCTGCGCAATGGCGATGACCTTGTCGCGAACCTTTTCGTATTGTCTTGCTTCGTCCTGGGATAGAATGCCGAGGTCCTTAACTTTCGGCGCCTTCTTCGCCGCGTCGGCGTCATCCTCTTCCGTTTCCTGCTTATCCTTGGGCTTTTCCGGCTTCTTCCTGCGTTCCGTCTCGGCTTTCCGTTTTTCCATGGCCTCCTCCCACTGCTTTAGATACCTCGCTCGGACGGCCGCCGGAATCGCCTCCTGCTTTACACGCCTGCCCTTGGCGTCGGCGACTTGCAGAATAAGGACTATGGCCGAGGTCTTGAGCGGGGGGGTGATGTCGCCCACATCCATCCGGCGAACCACCTGCTGCAAAGCCGGCACCAGGTCCTTGAAATCCATCATGCCCAGGTCGCCGCCGGTCTTCTTTGCCGAGGGGTCTTCCGAGTGCTTCTTGGTCAGTTGTGCGAAATCTCCTCCCATTTGGGCTTCTTCGTAGACCTTCGTGGCCTTGCTCATGATCTTATCGACCTGCGCCTTCTTGGCGTTTTGGGGTATCTGGAACACTATCTGCCGAAGGCGGACCTTTCCTCCCTCGTATACCGTCTGATGAGTCGGGATATTGGGCTTGGGTTCCTCGGTCTCCTGTCTCACCGGCCTGGAGGCCTCCACCATCTCCTGAAATTCCTGCTCTATCTTGTCCTTGTGGTCCTTGAAATACTGTTGCGCGTCATCCTCGCTCATCGGAACCTTTTTCATCACTTCCGTGTGCATCAGTTTCTGCAGCTTGAGCTGCCTCTTCATGGCCTCTCGGTACTCGGAGTAGCTGATGCCGCTTGCCGCGAGGAACAGTACAAACTGATCGTGCGAAAGTTTATTCCTGGTTCGTATGGACTTCATGGTCGCTTCCAGCTCTTCGGGTGAGACGTCTATACCCTTCCGCTTCGCGTCCTGGTCCAACAACTGAATCACGATCAATTCATCCAGTATTTCCTTCTCCGTCGGTAACTTGCCGGGCGGCACCACACCCAGCGGAAGCCCCCGGTAGAAATCCTGTATAAGAGGGATCTTGTGCCTTTTAACGTCGGATAGAAGAATCACTTCTCCGTTAACCACCGCTGCAACCTTTTCGGAGAAAATCTCCGTGGCCGACACCTGGGTGACGGCGGCCGCGATGGCGACCAGATGGACCAACAATGCGACATATCGTCTCATTCACTCTCTTCCGTCGTTTACGGCATTGTCGCCGATATGGGAGTTCCAACCTCAAGCCCGCGGCGAGGCCCAGCCCTAAGATGTCGAAGAAATCCACCGGTGCACAATGGCCCTACTCGTTAAACGTAAACGTTTACCACGCCGGCTCGCTGAATCCGGAAAATCAAACCACAAAGGCACGAGGACACGAAGAAGAATTGGAAATGGTTCAAAAATACCTAATGATATGAGAATCGTGCCCACATCTCGGTGAAAGCGAGCGCTTGGCCCGCAGATGCCTGAAAAATGTTAATCATTGATTTCTTGGTGCCTTTGTGTCTTCGTGGTTCACTCTTCACCCATCGTGGTGAACGATTACCGTTAAACAGCGGCTTTCCTGAGTCGAACATCCAGGGGGCGCGTCGGGGCAGCCGGGTCCGGGGCCTCCAATTGGGCGCGAAGCTTGTCCATCAACACCAAACTCTCTCGAATCCGACCGCCGGCGTCAAGCTTTCCTATGGTGTAGGCCAGGCGATCTCCCGGCATTAGGCGCACTCGTCCGACATTCCTTTGGGACCAAGCAATCAATCTTTCAGGGCTGAGAGGGGTCCCGGAGTCGAAGGCCAACACGAGGTCGCGATCATTGTAATCCATCTTCGTGATTCGCAGTTCCTTCATAGCATGTCGAACGCGCATGACGCCAAGGAGGTTCGCCACGGAAACGGGCGCGCTTCCGCAACGATCGAGCATCTCATCTTGGATGCGGTCTATCTCCTCAATTTCTTCCGCCCGCGACAAACGTTTGTAGAAGTTCATCCGCTGCTGCTGCTCGGGTACATAATCCTCGGGAATGAGGGCCTCCACCGTGAGCCTTATTTCAGGATCAATCTTCGTCTGCGGCTCTCGGCCCTGCATTTCTTCTATGGTTTGCTCCAGAAGCTCAAGATACGTTTCATAACCCACGAGTCCCACATGTCCGGATTGCGCGGTTCCGAGGAGGTTCCCGGCCCCGCGTATCTCCAGGTCTCGCATGGCTATCCTGAGCCCTTGTCCGAGCCCCGTGTGCTCCTGCATAACCGCGAGCCTTTTCATGGCATCCGTGGTCATAAGGGCCTCGGGTGGGGTAAGGAGGTACGCGTACGCACGGACATTGGAGCGTCCCACTCGACCTCTGAGCTGATAAAGATCCGCCAAGCCGAAGGTGTCCGCGCGCTCGATGATGATCGTATTCACCCGGGGAATGTCAAGTCCGCTTTCGATTATACTGGTGCAAACGAGAATATTGTATCTCCCCTGGACGAAATCCAGCATGGCACGTTCCAGGTCCTTCTCGGGCATTTGTCCGTGCGCGACGCCGAACGTCCCCTCCGGAACGAGCTGCTGGATGGCAGCGGCCCGCCTGTGTATCGAGCGGACCCGGTTATGAATGTAAAATGCTTGGCCCCCTCTGCTGATCTCCCGCAAGAGCGCGTCACGTATTACCTCTTCCGATTGCCTCACCACGTGCGTGCTGATGGACTTCCTGTTTTCCGGGGCCGTTTCGATTACGGAAAGGTCCCGTATCCCGGTTAAGGACAAATGCAACGTCCTCGGGATCGGTGTTGCGGTCAAGGTCAAGACGTCCACTTCCGCCTTGAACTGTTTGATCCTCTCTTTGTGGGCCACGCCGAATCGCTGCTCCTCATCGACCACGAGCAATCCCAGGTTGTGAAACGCCACATCCTTGGCAAGGAGGCGGTGCGTACCCACCACCAAGTCCAGCTTGCCATCCTTGAGTTTCCGTAAGATCTCTTTCTGTTGAGCGGTGCTCTTGAACCGGGAGATCACATCCGTTTCGATGGGATATCCGTTGAACCTCTTGATGCACGTATCGTAATGCTGTTGGGCCAATACCGTGGTGGGAACCAGTACCGCAACCTGAAAACCCGACATGACCGCGCGAAACGCGGCGCGTAGCGCTACCTCGGTCTTGCCGTAACCCACGTCCCCGCAAACCAACCAATCAATAGGCTTATCGGAATCCATTGCGACCATGACGTCCTGAATCGCCTTTGCCTGATCGGGCGTTTCTTCATAGTCGAAGGCGGCTTCAAACGCGCTGAAAACCTCGTCCACGGCCGAATACGGCGAGCGGGAAGTTGTCTGACGCTTCGCGTAGATTTCGAGCAGATCCTTGGCCATCTCCTTGATGGACGACTTAACCTTGGCCTTGATTTTAAGCCAGCCTTTGCCGCCCAGTTTATCGACTCGAGGAGGCTCTTCGCTCCCCGAGACATATTTCTGTATGACCTGAAGACGCTCCACCGGGTGGTACAGAAGATCACCCCCGGAGTACTCTATTACCATCACCTCGCTTGATATTCCTTCAAATTCCTTGGTCAGCAACCCTCGAAAGACCCCGATACCGTAATCCTCATGGACCACCGCGTTGCCTTCCAAAAGGTCGGAAAGGGA
>JAZDOF010000231.1:0-5754 GCA_043799015.1 Pseudomonadota bacterium
GTCGTAGGTAACGAAGTAGTACTCGCCGGAGTTGGCAGGGTCCGTGGCCCCATGCCCGGAGAAATACAGGAGAATTATATCTCCTTTGCCTGCACGTCTAAGCTGGTTGCGCAGCGCATCGGTGATGTTGGCCCTGGTGGCCTGCTCATCCACCAGCAGAGTCACTTGGGTTTTCGAAAACGCCTGTCCTTGTTCCTTAACGAAGTCAGCGAAATCACGGGCATCTTTGGCGGACATCGCTAGTGGGGGAACGCTCTTATCCTGAAATTTGGAGACCCCGACCACCACGGAAAAGAGACGGACCTTTTCGTCCTTGGCCGCCAATGATTCTCCGGTAGTGAAAACGGTAGCCAATAAGACGGCGGCCGAAAGGCCCATCGCCCCAAGCAGCGGGACGGCTCTCGACAAGAATCCGGAAGCTTTTCGTTTCATTGTTCCTGACCTCCTCCCGACCCCTCGGCCGGAGGCATGAAGACGATTTCCACTCTACGGTTTCGACGCATATTTTCATCTGAATCATTGGGGACTCGAGGGCGGCTGTACCCGAATCCTCGGGTAGCCATCCGATCGGGGGCTACTTGGTACGCTCCCGTCAAATAGTGCCGGATGGCCTGGGCTCTTTCCTCCGAAAGGCCCCAATTTCGATCGTAGTCGCCACGGTTATCGGTGTGGCCTTCGATGACGATCCGGTAATCAGGCAAGTCACGAAGCACCTGGCCGATCTCCGCCAATTGCTGCAACGCCTCCGGCTGATCGATTCCCGCGGACCACTCGGCAAACAGGATGTTGTTGAACGACAGTCTGTCCTTCACGATGTCGCCGACGGCTTTGGCCGTCCGATTATCGAACCCCATCAATTTCAGCTTCTTACCTGAATCAGAGGGGCGCGCTGTTATACGTTGACGGATTTGTCGTGCGTCCTTGAACCCTCCCGTATCCGAAGCCAATGCCTCTTCCGACCTTGCAAGGCCTGATTGTGCCGTCTTATCGTCGGGCTTCAGGGCCGACGCCTTCTTGTATTGCTCCGCCGCCAGGCCGTACCGCCCTTGCATGTAGTAGACGCTTCCAAGCCCGCTCCGGGCGCCGACCGCCGATGAATCCAGCGACAAGGCCTTTTCGTAGCTCTTCTCCGCCTTGGTAAGGGATTCGTCGAACGCGACGACGGTCGGACGCGATTCCGACCCCGCCTCCGCCTTCCTCGCCTCGGCCGGGGCATTAAGCTGCTCCGCGGCTAGAGACACCAACGAGTCCCCCAACTCAACACGAAAGCGAACATTGGAAGGACACAGCTCGACCATTTTTTCATAAGCCCGACACAAGGCCTTGGGGTTGCTCCCCCACTTGGCCCGGGCATCGTTGCGAAACCTCTCCGCTGCCGCGCAGTCGTCCGTTCGGCTGAAGCCGACTCCCGGGAAGAAAAGCAACCCGCAAACGACCAGCAACATACCTGCCGTAATTGATAGGCCACGGTTCGTAACCATTTTCGTTACCCTCGAAACAAGGAATCCGCGGGAACACATACCGATTATATACCGGTCGCAGTGACTTATGACATTTCTTCCCGCACGCGGACCGAAAAAAAAGGTGCGTCCGCAGCATCAAGATGAAGCCTTCGGTAATCGCAACGAATTCCTTAACGGTCTTCTCCAACCAAAACAAAACAGCTCCAGAAAAACGGGTGGTCGTATTCCCCGTCTTCGGACAGGCGAACCTGTTTCCTGGCCTCCTGCATTGATTCCAGCTTGGTCTTCCCCTCCTTTATACCGGTGAAAAACCGGTCGGCCAAGGCCATGGTCGCTTGTTCGGGTGCGGACCAAAGGCTCATGAGCACGGAACGCGCTCCGGCCTCTTGGAACGCCCTTCCAAGCCCCAGCACGCCCTCCCCGGCCACTCTTTTCCCCAAACCGGTTTGACAGGCCATCAATGCCACAATATCCGCGTTCAACCGACACTTGATTACTTCGCTCATGCGCAGGAACGGATCAGTCCCCGAGGGGACCGAGCTTAGTAGGATCGACGGCTGCCGGAACCGCTCGTTCGGGTCGTTCTTATCTCCCATGGACGCATGGGTCGCAAACAGGAGCTTACCGAACCCGGACAGCCTCGCCGCAATGCGGTCCCGGAAATATCCGGCACCCGCACGGTCTCCGATGTACACTTCCGTGTCTCCCTTGAACCTCGATTCCAATGCCTGAGCGAGTTCCCGCGTTTTTTCGAGCCGCTCGAACCTGGACTTAACCAGTTCACACTCGTCGGCCGAGAGCATGTTGAGCCCCTTGGCACGAGAGGCCTCCGGAGGCTTCCGTCGAGCCTTCTCCAGCATCTGTTCGATCTCCTGCCCCACGTCCGGACCGGATTCGTCTCCTGGGCCGCCGGAGCCGCAGCTGACGTCCGGATCGGCCATAATAAGGAACTTGGGGGTTACGGCTTTAGCGCGTTGCTCCCGAGACCTTGCCAATTTCTGCGCCGTAATGGATTGGTGGTAGTATATGGGGTTTCTGTCGTTGAAGAATGCCACGCCCTGAGTGCGCGGATAGTACGCTCCCATTACTACGCGGCCTCCGCTATTGAGAACCAATGCTTCGAAAGGAAGATCTCGGAGGGCATCGTCGGGGACGATCCCGACAGGAACCTTTTCAGGCAACAGCGACAGCAGATCGCCGAGTAGGATGTCCGCCAACTCTTTACCCAGCTTGGGATCAAAGCTCTTCATCCTTTCGACCGCGTCCTTTTCGTCCAAGCCGCCCAGCTCGAATGCTTCCCGATAGCGACCGACGAGCTCCTCCATTCTCTGCTTGGTGTCGGGCTTGAACACGGTCTTCAGCAACGTCTTCCCTTTGCTGAGGAAAATGAGCGTGCCCCCATCCGTGACCTCATAGACCAAGGCGTATTCGTCATCTCTCAGGGCCGAGTCTTCGATGGGTTTGAATTCCGCGAACATGGCGTCGGAATACTCGGGATGGCGCTCTTTGATGATCTTCTTGGCCTCAGCCAGCATGGCCTTGGCCTTCACGCGTTCCTTCCGAGATCGGTCGATTTCCGAGGGGTCTCCACCCTTGGCCGAGGATTCCGTCATCTGTTGATATGTCTGCTTGAGGCCCTTTTCAGCCTTCTCGAGTTTGTCCACCAGAGCAGCCGTCTGTTCATCCCCCTGTCGCAACGCGTCACGCATGCTCTTGGCAAGAGAATCGGCGAAGGCCCTGGCCTTGGTCCGTTCAGCCGCCTCCCACGCAGCGGCCGAATTCCCCTTCATATGAAGGACGCGTGCGAGACCCTCGTACGGGACGACGTGCTTGAGACCCAGCACCTCCTCGCCGTCAAGAAAAGTGAGTCGCGACTGTTCATCGTCCAGTGATTCACGGATCTCTTCGGCATAATCCACAGCGCGTCTGAAAGACTGTTCCGCCTTGAGCCACTCCTTTGCCGCCTCTTGTGCCAACCCCAGACCTACGTTGGCGATGAACCCGAACTTGAGGGTACCCTGGGCATCGGCCAATTTTCGCATCTCGTTGAACTTGTCCACCGCAGCCCTGATGTGGTCCCCTTTCCCCGCCGCCAGCAACTGCCTTCCCCGGGCGTACATGGTCAGCATTAAATCGTTCTTGTTAACACGCCCCTCCTTTTGGCTTTCCCGTTCGGCTTCCAGAATGAGCCCCGAGGCTTTACTCAAGTCCTTGTCCGTTACTGGGGACCGAGGGTCGTAGTTCTTCTTACTGATGAGGAACAGGGCATAGGTGGACAACAGCTCCGCATGGGGAACATCCAGTTTCTTGTTCAAATTCAGGGCCTTCTCGAAGAATCCCTCCGCCGACGCTACGTCCGCCCCGCGTGCGGCTCCCGCGGCTTGAAACGAGAGGGTCCTGCCGAGAAACAAACGGTCTCCTATACGCTCTTGTATACGAGCGGCTTCTTCATATTGGCCCTTGGAGCCGTCGAAATCACCGAGAAAATCGTAGAGATTGCCCAATCTCAAACGAGCATTGGATTCTATCTTGTGGTTGCCGATCTCCCTCCCAAGCCTAATCGCCTCGTCGAATCCGATCCTCGATTCGACGAACCTGGCCCGATGCATCATGTATAGGCCCAGATCATGGGCGGCCCATGCCTGCGCGTCCCTGTACCCGTCCGCCTTGGCCAGTCGATAGGCCTCCCGAAAACAGGTCTCGGCATCCTCATAGGAGTATTCGGGTAAATAGAAATAGACCAACCCCAAGGAGTTGAGGGTTATGGCCTCCAGTCTCTTTTGTCCGAGCTCTCGCCTATCCGCCAGGGCCTTCTCATACAACTCCAGGGCACGATGGTAGTTGCCCGTCAAGCGTTCGACGTTGGCCATGCGGTCCACGGCCGAGGCCTCGAGCGAACGGTCTTTGATATCCCCTGCCAGTCGCCGGGCCTCTCTGTATTGCTTGGCCGCGGCTCCATAACTGGACCGGTATTCGTCCATAAGTCCCATGTCGAGCAGTATGGCTGCGATTTCCCTTTGATTGCCGCTCTTCTTCCATATCCTCATGGCTTGGTCGTACAGTCCGACGGCCTCGTTCCAGTTCTGGGTCTGAGCCGCAAGCTTGGCCCGCTCCCTATAAACAAGGGCCTTATTGGTCTCCGACGAGCCGGCGAAAAGACCTTCGGCCTTCTTTAGCTCCCGGTCCGCGTCTTGGTGTTCGTAAAGAGCAACATGGGCCCCGGCCTTGTTCACCGCAATAAAGCCCAGCTCCGCCTTACCTCCCGGGGTGGACGGGTGAATCGCCTCTTCGGCCCGACCGAAGGTTTCGATTGCCCGTCGAAAGTCGTCCCTTGCGGCAAAGATACGGCCCTGGACGTTGAGTGCGGTACCGACCGGCTTCCGGCTCTTCAACCTCTCAGCCCGCGACACGGCCTTTTCCACCGTGTCCGTTGCTCGATCGTATTGGGCCGTCTCGAGCAGGCAACGCGCCAGACTCGTATAACCGGCGGCAAGGCATTCGTCGTGGTCCCCGCACGCGGCTATCATCGCCTCGAAAGTGGGAACGGCCCGGTGGTATTTGCCGGCCGCCAGCAGCTCATTTCCCTCTTTATTGAAACGCAGAGCGGACTGTAGGTCCTGCGCCGACGCCTCGGACGTCGCGCCGGCCACGAGGGCGTTGATCATAAAAAGGGCGGTTGCGATTATGGAACGGAACAGGGTCATAGCTCCCCCTAAACGGCTACGTTACTTAGTTCTATTAGAGTTGCAGGGTCTCAATTGGTTCTCATCTCCGCCCGCAGGCGCCCCGGCCTTGAGGATCGAGCCCTTGTCGACGGCGTGATGGTGGAGCTTGGCGGGTCGGGAACGGCCGACAGGACTTGATGGTTGAGTCGTGAATACGTGAAAGAATTGGAGTCTTCCACAAGCACCATAGACATACATATCATTGGGTTATCGTTGCTTCACTTAGTTACGCATCACATAACATTCACCACTATCTACGCCGCAGCAATTAATGACTGAAAATATTTGCTTTTTAATTACACATCTTTCTATGTTCCGAAGAACATTTTATTAGTTGACATGGCCGGAAGGCCGATGCTATGGTTACTACAAATGTTGTAGTGAGTGGTGTCCGCAAGTACTCAGTGGGGCGGTTTCGGGATCGTCAGCGTTTGAAGGTAAGCCTATTAAATAGGCTATGGCCCGGAGCAGCGAACCGTACCGTTCCAACGGTATTATTTTGGATAGTTTGCAGTGTTGTTGGATTAGGAGGTTTAGGGCAATGATCAAGAGTCGTTATATCGGAA
>JAZDOF010000233.1:0-4704 GCA_043799015.1 Pseudomonadota bacterium
GTCATCAAACCGAAGGGTGCCAAGAGTGTGCGGCGACAATACACGGAGCCGCTCTTCGAGGGTCACGCCGGCATTGTCGCCGCTGACCAGAAAGGCTGAGATCCCCTGGGCGCCCCCTTCCCCTTCCGTTCGCGCGAAGACGACGTACAGGTCCGCCAACCCCGAATTCGATATCCACGTTTTGCGCCCGTTCAGCACGAAGCCGGTCCTCGAAGGGGCCGCGTTGGTTGTGATTGACGCAACATCGGACCCGGCGCCCGGCTCGGACAGCGCAAAGGCGGGCAAGCATGCCGCGCTGGAATACAGCTCGATGTGCTTTCGCTTCTGCTCCGGAGAGCCGTAGAGCGCGATCGGCAGTGCTGCCAACCATGGCTCGGAGAACGCGACATCCGCGATAGCAGAGCTGTAAGCAAGAATCTCGCGCAGTAAACAGACACGACGAAGATCGATTCGCTGGTTCGAGCTTCCCGAAGCTGGGACAAGAGTGTCGGCCAGCCACCCCCCGGCGGCAAGGAGTCGAAAGATATCCCTCGCAGAGCGACCATCCCCTCCCTCGTCGGAGGCGAAATGGCCCAGACGGGCAACAACCCATGACTGGAGATCAGCGGCAAATTGCCGGTGATGTGCTTCAAAGAACGGCCATTCGGTTGGTGTTACCGTCGGCATCGCTGTCCTACTCCCGGCCCTCGCGGCCTTGTATGTTCTCTCGTAGGACGACCTCGACTCTCAGCTTTACCTCGCCATAGCCGAGACATTCAACACCTACATCCGGGCAACGCACGTAGCGCGCAAAGTGGAAGGCGTTCGGCTCCAATCCCTCGCTCAGCCGCTCATTTATGAGAGCGACCGGAATGGCAAGCTGAGAAAGGAGGTAAACGCACATCCGGGAAGGGCACAACTTCGATATGAAGCTGCCGTCCACGTCGAGGATGAGATGTTGTCCCACCTTGTGGCCCGAATTGCAATGACGCGCTTCGATGACCTCGGCGACGATGGAGTACAGAGGCGCTGCTTCAGATAGTCGGTCGATCTGCCGAATTCGGTGGCCGGACTCACGAAATGACTCAATTTCGGATTCGGTGTATCCAACTCGCTTAGCGTATCTCTTCAACTTCTCTTCCGACATCCCTTATCACCCTGTCTTGTGATTCCCATTGTCTTGGCCGAACGCTCGTCATCAGCCGCGCAGGACAATGAACTCATCAAATTTAAATACATCCAACTGAATTAGGATTCCAGCTCAATAAATGGAATCGATCAAGCATAAGGACGGAAAGAGCTTTCGCGTGCCCCGGCTCAAACGTGTTGCATCACTCCTGTCATGGCTTCGTTCGTCAGAGGGCTCGACGTCAGTCTATTTTTTATAACGCTCTTCACATTTCCATACGGAGCCACCGGCCGGAAATGATCAATCGACTTGTTGAGCGACACGGTTCGCGGAAAGGGAACCAGCCTAGTCCTTGCCCAATGCTTCCATAAGGTACTGCTCGAAAAACTCAGCTAATTCGACGTCCATGTCTGTGACCTGAAAATCGTATAAGTCCTGCACAAACGGGACAAGAAATCGCGGCGCTCTCCAATATTTGTTCAACCGTCCTCAACAATACCTCATAGTACGCCATTAACCTCTATGGGCCCTCAACGACAACAAGGAAGTTCGCTTTCACTAACTTCCCTGTCATATCACTGTGTTATTTTGGCGTCCCCAAAAGGATTCGAACCCCTGTCGCCGGCGGGACAGGGCCGGTTCCGGCCCAACAAAATCAGGAGCTTGCATAAGAACCCCAGACATTTCGAGCGCTGACGATCCCTTTCAGTCCTTTTCGGTTCCTCACGATCCCTGAGAATGTTAACACCACGCTAACAAGGAAGGGCCGGCCGACCTGCTCCCAGCAATCCGCCTCGACAAGAGTATCACTCGTCGTAGCTGATCAGGACGATGTCCGCTGCTTCGGTCCTCAAAGGTATCAGGCCTTTGTAGGCCGGCGAATCGTACCATCCGCAGAGTGCTTTTTGATCCCCGAACTGAATGACTACGGTGTCCGTGTGGTTGTGTTCACCGGCCAGCACTGTTACAAGCTGACCCCGAAATACTAGCCTGCCGCCCCAGGGGTCGAGAGTGGCTGGGACTTGACGACGATATTCGGCCCATTTGTCCACATTCTTAACGGTTATGTGGCCTATCAGATAAGCGCTCATGCTTCAATTCCTTCCATATAGGGTGCCACAAGCTCTTGCGGAACCGTCTCAGGTTACCGGAATCCTCCAGCGGGACTTCCAAGACATTCCGGTGATTTCCTATTCGGTTAGCGTTAGGGAAGTCGATCAATGCTCCTACCGACAGCCCAAGAGGTTCATCGCCTTCATGCTCATCACTATTTCACCATTCTGATTCAGCGCCTCGATGTACGAGTGAACAACCCCCTATCTGGTTTTGAGCTGCTGTCCACTCCAGCGCTCCGCCACCTTGAAAAACAAATCTCCCGAATTCGGGGGTATTCGCCAAGAAAGCGAGCCCAAGGTGGAAAACTGGTATGCGACAGTATGGTTGGCCATCCCTTTGGGCCCTGGACGGGCCCTGGATTTATGGCTATATGGGCGACATGTCGCCATAGCGAGTGTCCTCACGTTAAGATACCATATCGTCCTTAATTTTACTCGACTTCTTGTGATTGTCCAGGGATTTTTCGCCGCTTACGAACTCGGAGCGTCCCGAAGAACCGCCATAAAAGGCCGTCGGCTTCGATCCCAAACCAACGGTCCACGATCTACGGCACTGTTGGTTCACCAATGCCGTGCGCAGCAAGGTTTACCCGTATATTGCCGATGCGATCCTGGGTCACGGGGACAAGAAGAAGTCCTTGCCGGCCCTCTATCTTACGATTTCAGATGAGGACCTGTCGGCGGCGATGGACATGATGAAATTCGACGTGAGGGAGACGGATATACGGGTCAGGAAGTGAGACTCGACAGAGGAAAGGATCGGCCGGCACTGAGAGCCGTGTATTCAACGGGCGGTCTTCCGACTTCGCGCGGCGGCTCCTTATTCTTTGATTTCACTCAGGATATCATTGAGCAACCTGACGACATCCTGAAGATCACCCGGATGACGGGGTCTCCCGGAAAACCTGTTGCCGTGAGCAAGCCAATTCCTGTAAGTCACGATTGCATCCAACCCGTCGTACAGTCGTTGATGCAGCCTACCTTTCAAAATCTCCTTTACATCGCCCAGGTTGCGCAGGTCACCGGGACCGTGGATATCTCCTCCTCTTTCCTTGACGAATTTGTCCGCGTAAGACTGAAACGGGAACTTAGTCTTCTTGGCCGATCTTGGGTCGCGGACGATGTTCTTGATGTTTCCGGACGCCTCCTTCACCATCTCAAAGACCATGAACTCAAAAATCCTTACGATGTCCAAGAAGCAGACCTCATAGAGAGTTGGGGTGACTCTCATGTCGAAAAATGTCTCAAAGAAATTCCGAGGTTCCCCCTTGAGTGGGCGGCCTGCATTAACGGCTTCCGCGAATTTGCGGGAGAAAGGGCCGGGATCTCTCCTCACGCAATCCATCGCTTCGTCACGGCACAGGATCAAAGCTCGGTAAATCTCCAAGGCATCATCGAGGTTTCTCTCCGGTGACATTTTTACGACTCCCGTGCCTTACGTCACAGCCATTCAGTCATAATGCGCTCGAGGGTCTCCCGGTCGAACGGCATCCTCGGCCCGCCGTGTTTGTCCCTCCATACTTCCCATCGGCGGGACCCTTCCACATCCTCGACCCAAAGGACCATTCTCGCATCCGATTTGAATCCTGCAAGGTAAAGATCAATTCGTCCCAGGGCACCCAAAATGTGCCTTCCAAGTGGTTCCAGGACAATCCTTTCGGGCCCGGCAATCAGTTCCAGTTGGGGTATCTCATAGTCGCCGAGGTGTTCCTCGGATAGTGTAATACTAGATCGGCGCACAGCAAGGTATCCTTTGTCGACCCATTTGTGCAGCCAACCTTCGACTTCATCGAACAGGCGGTTGACCTCCGCTATCCATTCCCGTCCGACATCGTCCCAGTGCTGCTGTTGCACTGCGGAAACCTCGGCAAGCCTCTTAAGTTTCCGTTCAAGCACCTGCATGACTCGCCTCCTGAAATGATGCTCTTCACCAGCCTTCGCCGTGCCGCCTTCCATGAAATCGTACCACTAAGGACGAGAGGAAAGCAAGTGTCGGCAATTCTCTTTCAAGGCGCTACCGCATCGATGTGGATCTCTTCGGCCGTGACTATATCAATGGCATGTTGAATGCACGAACGAATATCCTCCGGATGAAGATCGGGATAATAGTCATCAATAATCTTATCAAAGGGAATGGCCTCTCTGACCGGTTCGAGCACATTCCGGACCGGAATTCGCGTCCCGGCCACACACGGCGTCCCAAAATGGATATCGGGGTTGACGGTTATTCTGCCGATCATGGTTCTTTCCCATTTCTCAGGGACCATAAGCGCAATGCCTTTACCCGCTACGGAAGCGCGGCACGATTTCGGCCATCACGACTAATGTTCTTCATGGTAGCAGCTATCCCCAATGGGTTCAACCGGAGGTTTCTCCCCCGGGGATATGCAGTTCACCGAGGTTGTCGAGGCCGACATGGCCGTAGAATCGGGTAACACAGGATGGAGAACCGTGATCAAGACCGTAGGCTTTGAAGTGTAC
>JAZDOF010000265.1:0-2500 GCA_043799015.1 Pseudomonadota bacterium
CGTCGGTTTCCGCGGACAGGCGCTTGGCGAACGCGTCGCAACAAGCGGTGAGAAAGGCGCATAGCAAGGCGATGGGGAACCAATGCATGGTGATTGGTGTGCCCGGATTTTCCGTCGAAGGCAAGCCCAATCGGCAAGGACCACGAAAACGGGGGACAGGACCGAGTTTACGGCGAGATCCGATGCCGGGGAAAACAGGACCGGATCAAGGAAGCCGGCCGTTAGTTCTATTGCGAACCGAGGGACTTCAAAAAAGAAAATCCGTCTTACGCCGGTGAAGCACGTAGACGGATTCTCTTTTGAATTTTGGTGCGCCCTAGAAGATTCGAACTTCCGGCCTTCTGATCCGTAGTCAGACGCTCTATCCATCTGAGCTAAGGGCGCGTTGCGTTTTGGTCGTCATCGCACGCGTCCCCGACCGGCGTGCGTAGGTCATTCTTAGACGCTTATCGGCCTTTTGTCAATCGGTGAATGGACATCGAAACGAGAGAGGGCCATCCGGCACCCGGGACCTACCTCCGCAACCCATAGTCATTGAAGAAAATCCACCAGCACCTTGACCGTTTTCTTTGCTACGTCGATGCCGAGGTCCTTGACCACCGGGCCGGCCGTTTTGTACGTCCCTGCCTCCATCTCTTGAAGACAGCCCCTTATCTTGTCCTTGTCCCGCCCTACCAAGGTGGACGTTCCTTCCTTGATGTAGATGGGGCGTTCGGTGTTCTCACGGCATATCAGGCAAGGTATGCCGAAGAGGCTCGATTCGGATTGCACGGACCCCGAATCGGACAGGATCAAGCGCGATCCCTCCAATAAAGAAAGGAAGTCTATGTACGGTTCCGGAGGCACAGCGTAAAGGTCCGGGATCTCCGCCATGCGACGGTTCAGTCCGAAATCTTCCAGGCGTTTGACCGTTCGGGGGTGAATCGGGAAGATAATGGGACTCTTAACGATGCTCAGGATGTCCAACACCTCTTCGAGTGCCTCCCGCTCATCCACATTGGACGGCCTGTGCAGGGTCACCAGCACGTAGCGGCCCTTTTCCACGGGGAAATCCTCCCAGCGGCGCCGCGATCGCACGACCGGCAGGAACATTTGAAGGGTTTCGAGCATAATGTCGCCCACGAGGTGGACTTTGTCCATGCCTATGCCCTCGCGGCTCAGGTTGTCGACAGCGCTTTGCTCCGAGGCAAACAAGAGATTGGATAGATGATCCGTGAGGCGGCGGTTCCATTCTTCGGGCATGGATTCATCGAAAGACCGCAAACCGGCCTCGACGTGGGCCACGGGGATGTGGAGCTTTCGGGCCGTGAGCGAAGCGGCGATGGTGGAGTTCACGTCGCCTACCACAATGACCATGTCCGGCTCTTCCTCCAGGCACACCTGCTCGAACGCGATCATTATCTTGCCGGTCATCTCCCCGTGTCCGCCGGATCCCACACCGAGCCTACGGGCCGGTTCGGGCAAGCCCAATTGCTCGAAGAACACGTCGCTCATTCCCTTGTCGTAATGCTGACCCGTGTGAATGATCATGTGGTCGATCATTGGGTATTTTCTGAATTCCAAGCCCAACGGCGCCACTTTCATAAAGTTCGGCCGCGCCCCTACAACGCTCATGACTTTCATCGGCCGGTCCTTGAATTTATTTGCCTAGTCCAAGAATTTAAGGACAAGGTCGGTTATCCTCTCCGCGGCAACACCGTCACCAAACGGGTTCTCCGGGATAACCATCGACGCGTAATGTTTCGGGTCCTGCAAGAGCCTCGATGCTTCACGAATGATTCGCTCACGGTCCGTCCCGACAAGCATGGCGGCACCGGCTTCCACGGCCTCGGGACGTTCCGTAACGTTTCGGGCTACGAGCACGGGCTTTTTTAATGAAGGGGCCTCCTCCTGTATCCCGCCCGAATCGGTGATTATGAAATGTGCGCGCTTCATGAGTTCCACGAAACGAAAATAGTCGGGGGGAGGGATGGTTCTTATCCGCGGCCGTCCGCCCAGTATTCGGTTTATGGGCTCCATAACGTTCGGGTTCGGGTGGACGGAATACACGACCGTTACATCCGGGTTCTCTTCGGCCACGGCAATGAGGGCCAGCGAAAGGTCTTCGAGCCCCTGACCGAAATTCTCCCTGCGATGGCCCGTGACCAGTACCATCCTTCCGGGAGGCAGGTCCAAACTCTCCACGTAGTCCACCGCGTGATGTCCTTTATCCAGGACGCGCGCGGTGTAAAGAAGCGCGTCGATAACGGTGTTTCCGGTCACATGAACCGACTCGGGCGATACGCCTTCCTTGAAAAGATTGTTCGCGGCCCGCGTCGTGGGGCAAAAATGCAGATCGGCCACATGGGATATGAGAGTCCGGTTGACCTCTTCGGGATAGGGCTGGAAACGATCGTACGACCTGAGACCGGCCTCGACATGTCCCACGGGCACCTTGAGGTAAAAGGCCCCGAGGGCCACGGCGAACGCCGACGTGGTGTCCCCTTGTACCAGCACTATA
>JAZDOF010000280.1:0-4687 GCA_043799015.1 Pseudomonadota bacterium
AGAGCCACACGTGCCTTGAAGCTCGCATCATAACGCTTACGCATATCTCGAAAGCCTCCTTGAGTCCCCCCAGGGTTTTCTACACCATCCAAGTCGGCCTTTCTACCTTAACCCCCTGTCCAGTTTTCGGGGTCCATTATACTCCTTCCTCCCAGCGACAGGTAGACACGAGAAAGGCCGACAGTCCCGGCAGGACGGTCGCCGAATTAATGTGAAAAAACCTAAATTTCCGGAAAGTTGTATCGTGGCCTGACTAGTCCCGAGCGAAGCCCCCGTCATCGCCTCACGGCTCTTATGTTTAATAGTGTGGAAATCCTCGGGGCGTCTGAAATGGGGCTCTAAGGCCAACGAGTGGGAGTAGGTTGGAAAGGCCCTCCTTCATGGTGTAGAAACGGGGCGAATTCAAGAAGGCTTTGAAGGAAATGCGGAAGAGGTATGACGCGGGCTTCAAGGCGTGGGTTGCTCTTGAAGTGATCAGGCATGGGAGCATGACTATGGCTGGGCTTGCCGGGGGATATGGGGTTCACCCGGTCCGGATCATGGAACAGAAGAATGCACCGAAGAAGACGCGGTTCGTTCCGGTGGAACCGTGAGAGGACTATCAACCGGGACAGGTAATCATCATCACGGGTGGATGGATGCCGTCATACGCTGCGAGCGCGGAGGCTTACCGGGCCTGCCGTTGCCCAGGTGCCCGCGGGTATTCGTTCGCCACGATGGGTGAAGAACGAACCACAAGACACAAGGAAATCAAAGCCTAACACTTTTCACGTCTCTGTGGGCCGGGCGCGGGCTTGCACCGACAGGGGGGACACGATTGAACAATCAACCGACATTCATGAATGATTGAAGATTCTTCTTCGTGTCTTCGTGCCTTTGTGGTTTGATTCTCCCGGTTCAGTGAGCCGTCGCTGTGAACGTTTACTCCGGCGCCTTATGCTAGAAGTCGGAGCCGCCTCCCTTTGACTCGGCTTCCTTCCTTTCACGATCGAATTCTTTCCAAAACCGTCTCTCGCATTCCATCATGCACTCTTCATGGGTCCCGTGAAGGATGGCGCGGGGGTCGCGATTCGAGAACCCCAAATATCCCCCATAGCGATATCCACAGCCCTTTAGGCATTCTTCTCGGTTAAATTCGGTTCCCTGAGAATAGGCATTATCCGTAGGTATGGGCCATGCTGCGGCCATGGCCGACAAGCATAGTACGATCAGCATACGTTTTAACGGCAACATCATTTTTCTCCACGGTATCGGATGCTTAACACACACCGGTACCGACCGTTCCGTAACTCATTTATGGCACGACGAACAACAGTGTGTCAACCTCCGGTAGGTCCGCGTTCTTCGGCTCGTATCCCGAAAGACGGGTTCAGCGCTAATTCAATGCGGACAACGGACGCGCCGTATGCTAAAGTGCTTATCGACTCCATTCAGGGCAGCCATCGAGGCATCCTGATCTCCGTTGCCCATTCGGATTTCAAACTTCTCCGCGGTCACAACACCCTTCAGGTCGGGAATTCCTTGAATGAAAGACATGGAAAAAGAAGAAAACCTGCTCACCGTGTGCCTTGATTCTCGGATGGCTGAACTTGACGGCGCAATTACCGTGCCGGACTCGGGACGATCACTTCTTAGCCCCGCCGCGATCACGGAGGAAAGGGTCGTTGACCCTTTGCCTTACGCCCTTTGCCGCGTGGACGTTTCACATCTGAGGAAGCGGGCCGCGGGGCTGAGGGAGGAAGGCGTCGCCGACTTCAGGGATTACGTGGCAAAGCATCCGGATTTTATAAATGAAGCCGCGAGAATAATGCGCGTAACCTATGCTAATGCCGATGCGGTCCGGCTGTTTGGGGCCGTGAGTATGACCGGCGTCCTGGGGTCCTTCGCCAGGCTCACCGCTCCGGGGGCCGCTGAGGCTATCACGGAATTGGTTGTCTCCGTTGTCGAAAGGGCCGGGTCCCTTGCCGTCGAAGCGCCGGTGATGACCGTGGAAGGTGAAATCAGGCACTGCCTGATGAAGGCGACGTCCGCGGGTGCCGGCTTTTCTGCCGGGGATGTTTGGATCGCGTTCGTCGATATCACCGACCGTAGGAAGGCCGAGGATGAATTGCGCCGAAACGAAGAGAGATATCGTGCCATTTTCTGCGCCGCCCCCGACTGCATCTACGTGAAGGACCGAAAGCTCAAGTTCGTACTGGTCAACCCCGCTATGGAAAGGCTCGTGGGGCGGGACGCCGCTTCACTAATAGGACGCTCCTCTTCCGATATCTTCGGTGAGGAGGCCGGTGAACATGTGGCCGAGGTGGACATCCGAGTGCTCGCGGGCGAATCCGTGGAGGAAGAGCACACTAGGCCGGTCAACGGCGAGCCGATCACATTCCACGATATCAAAGTCCCCCTCAGAAACACGGACGGTGCAATCTTCGGGGTATGCGGCATTTCGCGCGACATTACGGAGCGGAAGAGATTCGGGAGGTTCGTGGCATCGGCGCCTCGTGAATACCCGTCCAATGCCATGCGTGAGACTCTGGCACGCTCCCGGTACGTTGCGGAGACGGAAAGCGTCGTGCTTCTACAGGGAGAGAGCGGGAGCGGCAAAGACTACCTTGCCCGGTACATCCATCTCAATTCTCGAAGAAACAAGGGGCCTTTCTTCGGGATCAACTGCGCCGCCCTTTCCCACGAACTGGCCGAATCGGAACTTTTCGGTCACGAATCCGGGGCCTTCACCGGTGCGCGCGCACGCAAGAGAGGGCTTACGGAATTGGCTGAGGGCGGCACGCTGCTCCTCAACGAAATCGGTGAGCTTCCCCTCACCATGCAATCCAAACTGCTCACATTCCTTGATACCAGGTCCTTTACTAGAGTGGGCGGGGAAAAGACCATCCACATCGATGCACGCATTGTTGCCGCCACTCACAGGGACCTCAAGACCGAGGTTGCGGAAGGACGTTTCCTTCAAGCTCTTTTCTATCGCCTCGACGTGTTTTCCATAGAGGTTCCTCCGCTTCGGGAGCGGCTGGAAGACCTCCCCATTCTGGTAGGGGAGCTCATTGCAAAACTCGCGGCCGACATGAACATTACCCAAATCGTTCGACCCGACCGTAAGGCCATGGCCTCCATAACCAAGCATCACTGGCCGGGCAACGTTCGCGAGTTGAAGAATGCCCTTGAAAGAGGGCTGATATTACAGGATTGGGACCATCTGGAACACTCCTACACACCGGTGGCCGATGTGGCTACGGAGGATTGGTGCGTGGATTTGAGATTCCCCTCCGACTTGACCATCCAGGGCATCCGTGATCAGGTCACCCAAGCTGTCTGCCTTGAAGCTCTCCGGCGATCTCGCGGCAACAAGAAGATGGCCGCCGAGTTCCTTGGGGTGTCGCGGTTCTCTTTCTACAGATACCTCAACTATTTCAGCATCCGTACCGATGATGTCACAGAAACCTAACAGCAGGTGCGAAATTGTGACACGTGGAATTTCCGCAGCACTACGGGCCGAGGGGGGATTTCATCATTCGTGTGTAACCTTTTTGCTCCTTTCACTCGGACCCAGGATTGCCGCTTAGCCCGCCCGGCCCACATCACGAATTGTAACATACCGACAATACTTACCTTACCTTTCAATACATCCGGATCAGAAACTTTGGCATTAAATGTGCTACTAGAAATGCGGGTTCAATTACTTGGTACCTTTTCTATAGCGTTTGAACATATTCGCTAGGCGTTTTCCACACGCGTAGTACGGGTAGGCGTCGCCATGTGGTGTGCGTCGCGCGCTATAGGTTTGTCCTTTGCAGCTTAAGCTTTATGCGTTCACGGCGAGGGATAGGAAACAAACCACGAAGACACCTAGGCCTTAAGAAATCAAAGATCAGTCGTCGCTACGCGGTCCCGGGTCACCCCTTTTTTTGACCGACCGGCGGGCGCTGTTTTATCCGTGCATCTATCTTTGGTAACCATATCAACGGGTTCTTCGTGTGTTGGTGACTTTTTTTATCTTCCGGTGTCGATAAGCCCTCGGGCAGAACGCCGGCTTCAACCTCTGCCGCGGTGTTCGAGTAGCCGCCGGGACCATTCTTGGAGTCGGTCCGGGCAGAATAACCATAGGGAAGGAAGGAGAAAGAGATGGCAGCAGAATTAGCGCAGCAAAACTGGGCTGCAATCGCCAAGAACCCCAAGTTCATCGAGCTGAGCCGCCGAAAGAATGTCTTTCTTTTCGGTTGGTGGATTTTTTCGACGGTATATTACTTCATGCTGCCCATCTTGGCCGGGGCCGAATGGGCTCAGCCGGTCTTCCGGAAAATGGTCATCGGGCACATCAATATTGCCTACTTGTTTGCGCTTTCGCAGTTTTTCGTGTCGTGGGCGTTGGCCATCTACTACGCGTCCTGGGCCAACAAGGTGTCCGACAGGATGACGACGGAATTGATCCAGGAACTGAAAGCGAAATAAGGAGGTACAACCGATGAAGAGATCGCTGCTGATATTGACGCTGGTTCTTTCGTTCGGCTTTATGGCCGTTGGTCACCAGGCCGCGTGCGCCGCGACGAGCCCGGAGAGCGCAATTACCTCCGCCGTGGTCGGCCAGGCAAAGCCCGAAGCGGCGAAGCCTGCTGCCGCCCCGGCTGCCGGGCCTAGCAAGGTCCAGGTAAATAGACCCGTCACTTGGACGATGTTCTTG
>JAZDOF010000288.1:0-4588 GCA_043799015.1 Pseudomonadota bacterium
TGGTCTGTGTCGCAATCCCTTCTAATCAGGGCATATCGTTCGGATTGGGTTGATTGGGCGGGGGCAGACGACAGGTTTTATTGGTCGCAATCCCTTCTAATCAGGGCATATCTTTCGGATTGTGTTGATTGGGCGGGGGCAGACGAAAGGTTTTATTGGTCGCAATCCCTTCTAATCAGGGCATATCTTTCGGATCATAACGGGGTTGTCGGAGTCCTACAGCGTGACAAAGGTCGCAATCCCTTCTAATCAGGGCATATCTTTCGGATTCCCGTCCTGATCTTGGCTTGGTCGGGGGAGGGGTATAGTCGCAATCCCTTCTAATCAGGGCATATCTTTCGGATAGCAATATGGAAAGGTCGTGGATGGGTTGTGGTAGAGTCGCAATCCCTTCTAATCAGGGCATATCTTTCGGATACCTCACCTGTAGTCGGTCGATTTTCCCGACGTTTTGGTGACAAAAACGAGGCTCGGGGGGTTCGGCGGACCCACGGTCTTGACCATTTTCTCGATTCCCGACTTTTTATTATGATGTCGGGGTGTTATAAGAACGAGGCTCATGTTTTCCGGTCCCTGTATTTTCAGGTAGATAGGCGTAAGTTACAATACCTCACCGAGCCTCGCAAATGGCACGTTTTCATGATCAGTCACACTACAATTACGTCCTCTTCTTCACGCACGAAGCCGGTGCCGCTGATCTCCACCACTCGAAGGCACCCCTTACACAGTTGATAGTATCGTACGCCATCCTCCTCCCAGTCAATTAGTTTTTCGATTTCCGCCTTAAGTTTCAGGTAGCGCCGGTCATCGATGCGGCATTCGAAAACGCTTTTCTGGACCCTTTCGCCAAAGCTCGTCAAAAGCTTGGCGAGTCGCGTCCGCCTTTTGTCGTCCACGATGTCGTAACACACAACCACGAACACGTATGACCTCTTAAGCAAACGGCGTCACGTCCGGTTAACATTGGAGAAAAGGCCGCACTCTCATCCGGCGTCCGCAGGCGGCCCCAAACCCGGTTCCGAAACATGGCAAAAAACTTGGACAAAACCCCTCTTGGCGCCCTACATGGGCGCACCTGTGGGTAGCCATGGGTTTCAACCCATGGCGTTCAAATCCACGGCGATTCTACCTCCACCGTTCCAACCCACTCCGTTCCGATCCACGCCGTTCCAACCCACGGCCATTCAACCTCCGCGGTTCAACCCGCTCCGTTCCGATCCACGGCGCCTGTTACCGTCGGTATTCGGCCGTTACCGCACGGCATAGGGAACATACTCTTCTTCGCCGGACAGGCTGCGTACGAACATACGGGCCTGTTCGAGCATGACGGCACGGTAGTCCAGACGTAAGCCCCTAGGGAGATAGAGTGTTTGCTGTTTAAGCCGCGCTTCGAACTGGGTGAGGAACTTCTTCATTCCTTCATACCCCAGAATTATGGGGTAGTGCTCCTTGATGGGTTCGGATTCCGCAAAATCGAATGCGGCGGGTTCCCGTTCGTCCGGGCGAAAGAAATCGGTGGAACGAATGATGTTTCGGTTTATGAGATATATTACCAGCGGGTCCACCAACACGGGCCGGAATTCCTCCATGAGATCCAGGACCAGAGACGGTCGGCCGTATTCCACGCTATGCAGGCACCCCAGGTAAGGGTCCAGGCCGGTAACGTGGACCTGGGTCTGGACGGTATTGGCAAGCAAGGTGTAGCCCAGGCTGAGCAGCACGTTGACCGGGTCCCGCGGAGGCCGCCTGTTACGCCCGTTGAAAACGATGTCCTCCACCTTTATGAGGCGTCCGAAACAGCCGAAGTAAGCGGCCGCACCCGCGCCTTCCACACCCATCAAGCTTTCAACGCTTTCGCACGTTTCCACCTGCTGGGCCAGACGCCTCAGCTTGTGTACAACGGGGGTGATCACGGAGTCCCGCAGTTCATGATTCTGCCTACGCAGCAGCACCCGGGAGTTGTTGAGCTTCCCGCGCACGTACGCCTTTGCGGCCTTCAACCGAAACGCGGGGTCATCCAGCTTCCTGAACTGGAGTTGTCGAAGGGTTATGTTCTTGGCGAATTGGGACACCAAGCGCCCGCGGTACTTCCCGTAATAGGACATGAACACCGTGTCGATGCCCTCCTGCAACAGGTACGCTATCACGGCGGGCGACAGGGTCACGTTACCCATGATGATCACCTGTTCCAACTTGAACGCGTGGACCCACCTGATGACCGAGCCGCGCTTCTCCACCACCAGCCGGTCACCCTGCTTGACCACGGAAGCCCCTTGGTCGGTGACGTACAGAATGGCCACGACGACCTCGCACCAAAGCGTTCTCAAAGAGGCGAGATTGCCGGGGGAGCAGCTCTTTGGAAAGAGCCTGTGCCATGGGTTGAAACCCATGGCTACCCACAGATGCGCCCATGTAGGGCGCTAAGATGGGGTGGGTCGAACGGTACCCGGCGTCCTTCAACCAAAAACGGCGAAACGAACGGTAGAGGTCTAATCCGGTTTTTCAACCCCGTCACGAATCCCTTGGGCCGCGGGATCGAGTCCCGACTCAACAAGAAGGGCGTCGAACTCCTCGGCGAAGGACAGGACCCGGTGATGCTCCTCCTGTCGCTTGATATATTCGACCAACCTGTCCAAGTCCCTAATGGAATGGGTGAAGGCTCCATACCCGGGCTGCCAATTGGAAAACTCGGGAAATAGGTTGGTCTTGTGTATCCAATACGATGAAGTTGCCTTGATCTCCTTCACGAATACGGAAAGAGATACCGTCGGGTGCAGATTCGTGAGAACGTGTAGATGATCCGTCGTGCCGTTTATACGGTACAAACGTCCGTTATTCCGTGAAACGACGCTCCAAATATACCGAAACAGGGTCTCTCGAGCGCCGCTCATCAGCACGGGCTCCCTGTTCTTGGTAGAAAAGACGATGTGGTAATAGATCTGGGTATACGTAGACATCACACGATCCTATAAATACCGGTTGACGCCCGGCAATTTCGGGTTCGGCTGCGAACGGCATTGAACCCATGCCCATCCTCTCCATGTCAATTCGGTCCCTCGGCCGGCCCTTCCGGCCGCCTTCCAACACCACCATATCCTCTGCAACCGCTCTTGGCGCCCTACAGGGGCGCTTCCGTACGTAGCCATGGGTTTTAACCCATGGCAATTCAACCCATGGCGTTCTATCCCATCGCGGTCCAATTGATCGCCGTCTAATTAATCGCGATTGAACCCGAGGCGATCCAACGCATCACATTTGCACCCCTGCCCATTCTCTCCACGTCCATTCGGTCCCTCGGCCGGCCCTTCCGGCCGCCTTCCAACACCACCATATCCTCTGCAACCGCTCTTGGCGCCCTACAGGGGCGCTCCAAGAGGGTTGTTCGCGTGTCCTTTAGAGGCCGTTGCCTGGGCCCTGCCTTCGCCATGGGTTGAAACCCATGGCTACCCATAGGTGCGCCCATGCAGGGCGCTAAGATCGGGCGCACCAAACGGCCTGCGGTTACCCTGAGCCCCAAACCCCGCAGACGCGGCTCGACCGGCTCAACATTTGCAGCGACGCCGTGTATGGATTGAACAAACCGTTCCTCTCTCATGATTCAGGGTTCTGAGGAGCCGTGCTAATTGAAATGAACTCCTCCACCTCGCTTAGGATTCGTGCGAGGTTTCTCGCGAATTTCTTGGCGGGCATCGAACTGGGAGCGAACCCGGCATGGTTGAGGTCGTTCCGATGCTGGGAGAGGTTTCGGAAGATGCGAGCGAAGGAGGGGTTCTCGTTCAGGAACCCCAGGTATTGCGCGCGCAGGTCGGAATTGTCTCCGGCGGGCGGCTTATGGTTGTCGAAGTACTGGTGAACCGCTTGCCCGACAACTTCCCGATGCTCCTTAATTAGGGGATCCACCCCCACAACTGTTGCAATGTGACTTTTCAAGAACTCCTGCAAAATCGTAAACCCCTGTTGTATCAAATTGTGATCCAAACACCATCTGGCTGCATTAATGCCGTCCCGGACCGAGTCCCCGTCAAATACCGCCAGCTCTTCACCGAGCTTATGGAGCAGCGGGTTCATAGCCGGAAGTGGGCTGGGTTCAGGCAATCGGCTTATCGCCGCTTTCAAGTCGGCAATATCGTCTTTTATGCGCGGGCCACGGCAGGTGGACATATCTTTGCTGACCGCTTCAAGTACCTGCGCCACTTCCTGTACGGTGTCAATGCCGTCCATCAGCTTTTTCATGTGACGCGGTATCGCACGAACGTCCACCGCAGCAGCTTCCTTGGCCGGCCCGGCGTCTCCCGCACCGAGGAAACGGTCTATTGCCACAGTCCAGTCGAGCAGCCTGTCAAAAGGGGTTAGGTCAAGGATAGGAGCATTCCTATTGTCGAGAGGCAATTCCCTAACCACGTGGACCGGTCCAAGGGATTCGAACGCCCCATAGAGGATCTTTTTCAGCCGCACTCCCTTGAGGACCTTTGCATAGCGCAACACGACCAGAGCGAGCATGGGAATAGAGCGGAAGGCATGCGTGATATCGAAAACGACCCGATCATCTTTGTGGAGGTTGTGAAAGAGGGCCTCGAAAATCTCCCAA
>JAZDOF010000350.1:0-2900 GCA_043799015.1 Pseudomonadota bacterium
CCCTTCTCCAGCGACCTTCCTCCCGTCATGGACACTACGTCCATATCCGAGGTCATCAAGGACATCTGCCTCTTCACACTTGCGGACACTCATGCCCGGTGCGAGCTTTCGATCCCTGACGATCTGTGGCTGGTGAAGGCGGACCCGATCCAAATTCAGCAGGTCATAAGCAACGTGGTCGTCAATGCGGCCGAAGTCATGTCGTGGAGCGGAGTCATCAAGACATCCGCCGAAAACTTCGTCTGGGGCGATGAGCATGGGCTTGCTCTGCACCCCGGAAAATACGTCAAGATTTCGGTTTCGGACCGCGGGACCGGTATACCTGAAGAACATCTCTCGAGAATATATGACCCGTATTTCACCACCAAGGGAATGGGCAGAGGGCTGGGCCTTGCCACGGCATATTCCATCATCCGCAAACACGAGGGTCTGATCAGTGCCAGGTCCGAACCCGGGCGCGGAACGCGCTTCGACATTTACCTACCGGCTGCCGACAGGGCAACGGAGCCCAAGAGGGACCATCAAGTCCGGGCTGGTTCCACCCGAGGGAGAGTGCTGCTCATGGATGACGACGAAACGGTGAGGGAAATTGTCGGCGAAATGCTGCAGTCCTTGGGATATTTAACACGATTCGCCGGCGACGGGGGTGAAGCGGTCATGTTGTACCTGAACGCCCGCGAATTCGGCGAGCCATTCGATGTTGTCATACTGGACCTGAGCGTATCCCTGGGCATGGGGGGCCTGGAAACCATCGATAAGCTGCTGAACATTGACCCGGCGGTCAAAGCCATAATTTCCAGCGGATATACCGCCGACCCCGTCATGCTGCGGTGCCGGGAATACGGTTTCAAGGGAGCGCTCGATAAACCGTTCAAGATGGGTGATCTCAAGTCCCTTATGGAACGAGTGATAATGGAAGTCCCCGGCGACACAAGCCAGGGTGGTTAGATGCTTACAGGTCCATGCCGAGAGCTCATCTCCCGCATCCACGCTATCGAGAATCGGGATTGATGGCAAGCACCGGTACGCGAGAGTTCTTGATTACCTTTTCGGCCACGCTGCCGAAGGGAAATCGAGCCTTCATCCCATGGGTGGCCATGATTACCACGTCCGCACCGATGGCATCAACCGCCTTCAGGATCTCACTTGCGGGATCCCCCAAGACAATGTGTATTCGGTATCGGGGACAGCCAGTCAGTTTCTTCTCGCAAAGCTCCTGCAATCTTTTCTCGGACACCTTCATTCCGTATTCGTGCAGCTCCGCGATGTGCTTGGCATCGGGACCGCTACCCCAATAATGTTCAAATTGAGTCAAGTCCTCGGCCACGTGCAGCAGATGGACCTCAGCATCATACTTCCGGCTCAACGATACCACGTAGGGCTCGGCCTTGGAAGCGGCCGCCGAGAAGTCGGTAGGCCATAGGATTTTCTTGATTTCCATATCGTCAACTCCTTGCCCATTAACCCATCGGACAGCCCCGAAAGCTCTCTCGAGTCGCGCAGCCTCAAGCCGATCGATGGAAGGAATCCGCATGCATGTCGGAACGCAATGAGTAATGAGTATTCAAGCTTCACAACAGACACGCCGTATCCGCTCGGGTAGCGGCAAGTTACTGTCGTCTCGAGCTCCACTTCCCTGCAAATAAGATAATGATGCCTCGAATAATGGGCAATTCCGACGGAAGGACAACTATCGTAGCTCTCGTAGGTTGCGTTGAGCGATAGCGAAACGCAACGCGAAGGGGGGCTGGCTGTCTACCAATTGCCCGTGCTGTCCTGTTGCGTTTCGCTATCGCTCAACGCAACCTACCTTGGCTACGTTTGCAGCGCCGTTGAGCATGGTAAAGAAGGCGGGAGCGCGAAGCTCGTTTTCGGACTGTCCCTTAACGGCAGCCGACCGGGTTTTTCAACGAAAATGGCCCACCCCCGGAAAGGAGTGGGCCATATCGATTAGCACCGCTACGATCTATCTGGCTGGAAAAATCCTGTCAGGCCGTTTCTTCCTTCACCGACACGGCAACCTTGTAAAGGATCGTGAGCACGAAAAAGCCCGTTGCCCATACGCCCAGCGCGATCATCAATTCGGGAATGGTGGGCATATACTCACGCACCTGGTTGAACGGATTGGGGATGAAGCCGGCAACCACCAGTCCCAACCCTTTCTCGAGCCACATTGAAATGAATACCGCGGCACAAGCGATCTTCAAGGTCTTCTCATTTTTTCGTGTTTTCGGGTTGATGAGAAGAGCTATGGCCACCACGGCAAGTATGGCGAAGGTCCACATGAACGGTACGAGCTTGCCGTGACCGTGGATACCCACGAAGAGGTACTGGAGAGCCTCCTTGTGCGAAGGAATGTTGCTGTAGAAAGCCGTGAAGAACTCCAGCCCGACGAAGAACACGCTGATAATCATAGCGTAGGTAACGATCTGGGACAGCTTGTCGATGGCCTCCTTGCCGGGATCGAACTTGGTGTACTTCTTGACCATGAAAGCAAGCAGGATGAGAAGAGCAGGACCGGAGGCAAAAGCCGATCCCAGGAAGCGGGCGGCCATGATGGCCGTCAGCCAGTAGTGCCTTCCGGGAAGACCTGCGTACAGGAAGGCCGTTACCGTGTGAATACTGACTGCCCAGGGAATGGACAGATAAATCAACGGCTTTACCCAGTCCGGATAGTGGACGCCCTTTCGCTCCGCCTCCAACACGTTCCAACCGATAATGATGTTGAGGAAGAGATAGCCGTTCAAAACGATCATGTCCCAGAACAGAATCGAGTTGGGCGTCGGGTAAAGCAGCACGTTCAAAAGCCTCATCGGCTTACCAAGGTCGACGATAATGAACAAAAGGCACATGGTCACGGACGCGACCGCCAGGAACTCACCTAGAATGGTCATCCGGCC
>JAZDOF010000354.1:0-2907 GCA_043799015.1 Pseudomonadota bacterium
AAAGCGGTGAAGGATCCGGATAAGCGTATTCGGAAAGAGGCCCTCTTGTCGGCGATGGTCTACCGAGAGAAACCTGAAATCATCATGGCCCCCTTGCTCGTTTCGCTTAACGATCGGGACGTGTCCATCAAGCTTTTCGCATTGCGGGTCGCACGCGGACTAGGGGCCAAAGGGGGCGAGGTCGTGCCCAAGGTAATTGCGTTGACCAAGGAAAGCGACATGAAGGTGCGGACAAGTGCGATAGAAACCCTCGGGACGTATGCTCCGGCCTCGGATGAGACGTTGCAGGCCCTGGCCGATTTGTTCGGCGATCGGGACGTAACCATCCGAAAATCGGCGTTTTCCGCGCTTCAGCAAATAGGGTCCAGAGAGCCCAAGAGGGTAATACCGATTATCGGAAAGGCCGCCGAGTCCGAACCCAACGCCAACGTAAAGCAGTCAATGGTTACGTCTTTGAGTAAATTGACCAAGCAGATTTCCGGCCGGCCGACGGATGAGCCCGGCCACGCGGCGGCACCGCCTTCGACCCCAAACTGATACCGTGTTTGCGTCCCTCAAATGTCGAGATCTTTGACCTCGGCCGCGTGTTCCTTTATGTAAATGAAACGCCGCCTTACGTCCTTTCCCATTAGAGCGTCGAAGATCTCGTCCGTCTTGGCCTCGTCTTCCACCCTTACTCGAAGGATTGTGCGCGTCGGCGGGTCCATGGTGGTTTTCTTGAGTGTGCCCGCATCCATTTCGCCCAGTCCTTTGAACCGCTGAACCTCTATGTCGTTTGCGTTGCGACCGCCGATGATCTTATCCTTTTCCTGATCGGAGAACACGTATTTGGTTACCGACTTTTTCCCTGAACCGACGCGGATACGGTATAGCGGGGGCATCGCAAGGTACACGTGCCCTTTCCCGAAGAGCTCGGGCATGTGGCGATAAAAAAACGTCAACAACAAAGTTGCGATGTGGTGTCCGTCGACGTCCGCGTCGGTGTTGATTATGACTTTGCCGTAACGGAGCTTGGCATAGTCGAACGACTTGCCTGTTCCCGTGCCTATGCTTTGGATAAGGCTCTGGATTTCTTTGTTGCCGCGCAGCTTTTCACCGGAGGCTTGATCCACGTTCAATATCTTGCCCCGTATCGGCAATACCGCCTGGAATTTCCTGTCCCGCGCCTGTTTGGACGACCCGCCGGCGCTGTCGCCCTCGACGATGAAAAGCTCGGTGGAATCCCTTTGGGTCGATGAGCAGTCCGCAAGTTTTCCCGGCAGGGTCAGTCTCTTCACCAAGCCTTTGCGCGCCACCTCATCCCTCGCGGCCCTCGACGCGGTCCTGGCCTGTGCGGAGAGTATGACTCGATTTGCCACCGCGGCTGCCTGGCTCGGGTTTTGGTGAAGCCAATTCTCGAAGGCGGTCCGCACCAGCGGCTCTATTTGATTGGCTTCCCGGCTGTTGAGCCGTTCCTTGGTCTGACCCTGGAATTCCAGGTTGCCGCGAAGAAACACGGAAACCACCGCGGATAAACCCTCCCGAACGTCTTCCGCGGAAATTGCCTTTATTCCGCGTGGAAGGCCGTTTCGCTTCTCCAAGTAAGCCCTGACCGCTTTGGTTATGCCGTTCTTGAAGGCCGTCTCGTGGGTCCCCCCCGCGGGCGTGGGAATCGCGTTAACGAACGAAAGAATGTGATGGTTGGTTTCCTCGGTCCATGCAAGCACCAAGCTCAGCTTAATACCATTATCGTAATTGAAGCAAAACGGCTGAGCGTCTATCAGGCGGCCGCCCTTGACGAGCTTCTCCAGGAAATCGTTGATACCTCCGGGATAGTGGAACACTTCATCGGACCCTTCAACTTCGTCCCGGAGCCTTATCGTCAGGCCTGCCACCAGGAACGCCTTTATCTCCAATCGCTCACGAATGCGTTCCTTGGAAAAAGAAGTGTCGGGAAATATCTCCGGGTCCGGCCGGAACATGACTTTGGTGCCTCTACGGCCTCTCACCGTCCTTTCTTTCAGACCCGCTACCGGTTTGCCTCGTTGAAAATCCTGGGTATAGCGTTTCCCGTTACGACCCACCTCGACGGTGAGCTTCTCGCTCAACGCGTTGACCACGGCCGCGCCCACTCCGTGAAGGCCGCCGGCCACCTTGTAGGCGTCATCGTCGAACTTGCCGCCCGCGTGCAGGTGACAAAAAATTGTCTCAACGGTGTTCTTGCCGGTGGTCGGGTGAGTACCCACGGGCATTCCGCGGCCGTCGTCTTCCACCGATATGCCGCCATCCGCCCCGAGAACGACATCTATCCGTGAGCAGTGGGCGTTCAAAGCCTCGTCAACACTGTTATCCAGGAGTTCCCACACAAGCTGATGGAGGCCGTCCGTACCGGTCCCGCCTATGTACATTCCGGGGCGCTTTCTAACGGCCTCCAACCCCTCGAGCACCTGGATGTCGTTGACCGAATAGGATTCACTCATTTCGCGGTTTCCTCTTCCAAGACCACGCAGGAAATCTCCCTGATCCCGGGGAACAAGTCCTTTCCTTGGGCTCCACGGACGACAAGGGGAATATCTCGGGCGCGAAGGACTTTTTCGCGGCTTTTGCCGTACTTCACGAGCAGCCGATCCTCATGTCTAAGTATTACCATTTCCTTAACCGAGCCGCCTTGACTCAACTTGATCATGCGGACCCCTTGTCCCGCACCGGAAAGAACCGGCACTTGATAGACGGGAAATGCCGGTAGTCGACCGGAGTCCGACAACACCACGACGATATCCCCGTCCGCCGGCTTCACGGCAAGTACCTCGTCCCCTTCCGACAGATTCGCAAGCCTTCTTCCGACACGTTTGGCAGGTTCCCGGAGTATGGAGTAATCGAACCGGAAGCCTTTCCCGTGACGGGTGATAAGGATGCCGAGATCCGGCC
>JAZDOF010000379.1:0-2496 GCA_043799015.1 Pseudomonadota bacterium
GCGGACGGTCCAAAACGTTACCATAAGGCAAGCGTTCACCCCGATCTCACTCTAAAGGCCGATTTAACCCTCACATCCAACCGTCCCCATCCTCAAGACTGGAGAGGGGCCTGGGGGTGAGGCATTAAGCGGACTCGGTGAACGGTCACACCCTGCGACTCGGCCGATGCGAGGCGGTCTTGGATGCTCGGCTTTGAAGAGGGGCCTACCCAAGTCGGTGCGACGGCCAAACGAGCGGCGTAGGAGTGAAAGCGGCGGGTCGTTCGCATCAGGTTCCTCCGAAAGCTCCGCCGGCAATCAAGTCTATTTAATTATTACGTCCTCGTCGATTTTCATCGTTGTCTCAAATTCTTCCCAAAAGTCCTTTTCACTCTTGCGCCAATCGGAGCCGAACTTCTTGTTGAACAGGACGGCCACTTGGTCGAGCGTTTTTCTCCAGGCGGAGTTGTAGTTGAGTCGCAAGACGTCCTCGAGAAACGGCACCAGATTGCCCAATTTCTCTTTCGGCAGGTAGGCCCGCGCACCCAGTTGGACCGATTTCTTGAGCGCTTCCGGGGTAAACGCGTGAGCCGTGAGCATCACCGTTGGGAACCCGGCATTGGTTGCAATTTGCAGGAGGTCGAACCCCCTAACGCCCATAATATCGAGGATTACCAGATCATACGTGTAGGAAACAAGGTACTGCTGCGCTCTTTCAAAGGTGGTTGCCGCATGAAGAGTGCAATCAGCCAGCTCCGAGAGCTCTTCGTCAATTATTTCCAGGACGTCTTCCTCGTCATCCACTGCCAGAATGAGTTTACCGGATAAGATTTCCGACTTGGGCATCTGTCATCCTTTTCCTGGTAGTTTGACTGCGCGTCAAATCCCGGTTTCGTGGTTTTTCTTCCCATCTGGACGGGCTCGGATCCGCACCCTTCATCCAAGTGCAACGGAGCCGCCTTGCTATGCGAGCCTCGAAGGAGCGTGCCCGTGTTTCCATGGCCGGCAATGATCAAACAACTGGGTATCATGCTTAAACATCCAGCGCTTTGAAGTCAACTGTTTTGCTCGGAAGTCCGCCGATCGGAAGGCGGTCAGCGTAGTCTCGCCGTGCTGCCGGCCGCACTTAAAAGGGGGGCCGACCTAACCGGGTGACGGAACGCAGCATTCAACGGCGGACTTCCCGGAACGGAAGAAGCCGCGCGCTGCTGAAGGTCCGGAAATATAGTGAGGCGCTTAGGCGTCCATCAGTTCCTCCTAATTCGAGAAATCCTGATATTGGGTAAGTTGTAGTTGACCTCCGCAATTCTAATGAGATAGGTTTTGCTTACTCCGAGGCGCCGCCGCACAAGGCCGTTCATGGAGATGCAATAACGTAGGTCGAGGTCCTGATGTCCATACGCAAGTACGTCGTGGTGCCTCCCGTGAAGGGTGGGCTGGAAGATCTCAGGGATCTGGCAGGCAACCTCTGGTTCTCATGGAACCCGGAGGCTGCGGAATTGTTCGATCATCTCGATCCCGCACTGTGGGAGGGATCTTTCCATAATCCGCAACACGTCTTGATAAGGTTGTCGAAAAGTCGGCTCGCCCAGGTGGGAAGCGACGAAGGGTACCAGTCTTTCGCCGAACGGGTGCGAGACCGGTTCAATCAATACATGGAACGAAGCGAGGCTTATGATTTCAACCTCGACCAGGCCATAGATTTTACCACGGCCTACTTCTCCCTCGAATTCGGGATAACGGAATGCCTTTCCATATATTCCGGCGGACTGGGACTTCTGGCAGGCGATCACCTGAAATCCGCCAGCGACCTCAACGTCCCCTTGACCGCTGTGGGCCTGATGTATCATGAAGGCTACTTCCACCAGCGGTTGAGTCTCGATGATTGGCAGAACGAGCTATACCCCAGATCGGAGCTGGACATCCTGCCTTTGGAAAAACTTACCGACAAGGACGGAAACCCTCTAAGAATATCCGTAGATCTTGCGGGAGACACCTGTTGGCTTCGGGTGCTCAGGGCCAATGTGGGGCGAGTTCCGCTTTATCTTCTGGATGCGGATATACCGGAAAACAATGCTGAATTTCGGAAGCTTACCCTCAGGCTGTATGGCGGCGATCAGGAAATGCGCATTCGACAGGAAATGCTCCTCGGGATCGGAGGTTGCCGGGCCTTGGACGCCCTAGGGATCAAGCCGCTGGTTTATCACCTTAACGAGGGTCACGTCACTTTCACGCTTCTGGAACGTATTCGGCACTTCATCGAAGACGAAGGGCTGTCGCTCGCCGAGGCTCGCGAGATCGTTATGGGACAAAGCGTGCTGACCGTTCATACCCCCGTGCCCGCAGGGAACGAGGTTTTTCCTCAATGGCTGATGGAGAAGTACTTTTCGGGCTTCGCCGCTCGTCTCGGAATGGATTTCCAAGGTTTCACGGCCCTTGGCAGAAAGAATCCCACGGATGTGTCCGAGGGGTTCTGCATGCCCGTACTGGGACTTCATCTTACGGCAAAGGCCAACG
>JAZDOF010000385.1:0-2431 GCA_043799015.1 Pseudomonadota bacterium
GGAGCTGAAATCGACGAACGAGGAACTGCAATCATCCAATGAAGAGTTGCAGAGCACCAACGAAGAACTGGAGACATCCAAGGAAGAACTCCAATCGGTAAACGAGGAGTTGGTCACCGTCAACTCGGAGTTGGAACAGAAGATAAGCGAGTTTTCCAAGGCGAGCAGCGATATGCAGAACTTACTCGCCAGTACGGAAATCGGCACGATATTCTTGGATACCGAATTGAATATCCTTCGGTTCACCCCGGCAATGACCAAGTTCATCAATCTCATACCGAGCGACGTGGGCCGTCCGGTGAGTCATATCGTACCCAAAATGGATTACGAGCTTTTTCTCGACGACGCACGGCGGGTTCTCAAGACCCTGATCCCCCGACAGGTGGAGGTCCGGACCAAGGATAGTCGGTGGTACGCCATGCGGATACTACCGTACAGGACGGTTGATAACGTGATTGACGGCGTCGTGGTTACCTTCGTGGATATTACCGACCGGAAGACCATGGAGATAAGGGTCCGAGAGGGTCTCCGGTATTCCGAGATCATGGTGAATACGGTACGGGAAGCCCTGGTGGTCCTGGATGAGGATCTAAAGGTTATCTCTGCCAACCGGTCCTTCCACTGTTGTTTTGATCTGACGCAGGAGCGGACACAAGGGAAGTCGCTTTATGAACTCGACGGAGGGCGATGGGACGGCCCGGAGCTTCGAGAACTTCTTGAAAAGACGCTCCCGGAGCATGGGGAAATCGAGGGCTTCAATCTATTCCGTGAATTCGATAGGTTGGGGAAGTGCCGGATGGTCATGAACGGTCGTCGGATCGAAGGGGAAGCCGAATCAAGGACCAGGACGTTTCTCGCAATAGAGATCGTCGTCGAGGACCAAAATGGCTGGTGAAAGCATTGCCGACAACGTTTTCACTCCATACCCCGCGTTATTAACCGTGTTTCTTCATTCGGTCGTTGGACTGCAACCGACGTTGACCCCTTACGGGGATTCGTTATCGTTCACGGCGATGAATGAAGAATTGTAACCGTTCACCACGACCTATTCGTTACACCCTGAAAACCAAACCACAAAGTCACCAAGACGCAAAGGACGGGGGGGACACGACACATGGGGTCCGATTCAGGCACGAACCGGGTCCGCCGACAAGTTGCCGTGAGCCTTTGATTTCTTTGCGCCCTTGTGTCTTTGTGGTACATTCTTTGTCCGTTGCCGCGAACGATCACATTTTGTTCATACGTCCCGAAAACGTTCGTGGGTACAAACGGACATCTTTTTGACAATCGTCATAACATATCGGTTTGGTTGTTGGTCTATTCACTCACCGGCACCAATCGAACATGCGTGTCATAGAAGCTGACACTGCCTCCGACCGGATCGAGCATACATGTGTTCTTTAGCGCAGGATCCACCCACATTGCGGCGTTTGCGTGGATGCCGGCCGCTCGCCTTCCGTCGCCCTTGATCACTCGACCGTCAATGACCGTGTCCATCGCACCGGCGGCCCAGTGACCGAAGCCTAGTGCGAAGCTTGTTATGCCCGGACGCATGGTCTGGGTGAGCATCACTTTTCCCACCATGGACTTTTTGTTACCGGCCCCAAGGTCCCACTCACCCGAAGGGTTTGTGGCGCTGACGACTTTTACCTTCATGTCCTGTTTCAATCCCAAACGTTCGGCATCTACCGGGTTCACCAGGATGGCGTTTTCCGGCATCAGGGGGCTGAGCCAAGGATCTACTATCGTGCGGCTTTTGGTGTGGACTATGGAACGGTGGGTTATCAAAACCAGGTCGTGGTTCTTGATCAGGTCGCCGGCCTCCTTTCCGTGAAAATCTCTTATGGTCAGGTATGCAGCGTGACCCAGGTTCTTCTTGCCCGTTCCGGCGTGGATGGTAGATGCCGTCTTTTCTTGGTAAAGATTTAGGAGCGCGGCGTACGGGTGACCCGAGCGGTCGCCCTTGTACCCCTTGGCATAATCTTCGTACCGCCCGCCTCTGTTAAGGACGTATACAACCTTGGGCCACATCTTTTCCCCGACGATTTTCTTCCACCTGGCTTCATCGTAAACTCCGGTGGGAAGAAAACGACGAGCTTCGCTGAATAACTTCATTTCGCGATCATCGGCATCAGGGACTGATTGCGAACCGTCGGGTTTTTCGCCGAAGGCCAGATTTGCAATTCCGCGGAGATAGAAGTCGTCCGGGTGTTTGAAGTCCAACCCGTGGTCGAAGGCATTCTCTCCGAATCCAGGGAGCTTAAGTCTTTCTGCGATCCCGAGGACCATGGACTCCAAGCTTAGTGGGACACTGTGTCCATAGACCGTGCAGTTCTCGGGGATGGGGGCCATGGCAGGCTGGCGAACCGGCTGGACCTTGTTCGGCACGCAGGGATGGCTACCCTGGAACTCCCAACGTTCCAGGTACGAC
>JAZDOF010000398.1:0-2820 GCA_043799015.1 Pseudomonadota bacterium
GGCCGGATACAACAAGGCCGTCATGGCAATTCAACGCAAATTTGCGGAGGAAGTTCGGCACCGCGAGGCCGAGCGCACATACACGGCCAACCTGACCCACGGTCAGCTTTACGTTCTGCGGGAGTTGCGAATTCTGTTTGAAGCCACGCAGGAAGACGACATCAAGCGGAACGTCAATGTTCTGGAAAAGGTCTTCCGTGGCCCTTTGACGCGCGCAGTGAAGCGGGATCTCAACCAACTACGCCACAACAGCGTGACCGGAGAGAGCCTGCTAACCCAAGTTCAACAGTTGGCCCCAAAAGAAGCGATTTTGAAAAATTCTTTCGCACGCAACTCCTTGAAAATCAAGCCGGGCTTCGTCCTCAACCCGTGGAAAACAGCGTGTAGTCACGACCTACCCTATTGACAGCCTGCCGGAATGTGTGATACTTGTGCAGTAGAAAATGCGCGGAAGATCGGAGTTGGTTCCATCCAAAATCTGCGTATGTGATGCTGCACGGAGTCAAACGTGTTTCTCAAGAAACTGCTGCGCAAAAAAGACGGGAAAGGCCACACCTACTGGGCGCTGGTGGAATCGGTTCGCACTGCAAAGGGACCTCGCCATAGAATGGTCGCGTATCTGGGCGAGTTGGAAACCATCGGAACGGCACGCTGGGATGAGCTTGCCGGCAAACTCAACGGCAGAACATTCCCGGTTCCACAACTTGGTCTTTTCCAGGATAAAGACCCACAGATGGAGGCAGTTCCAGAACGTGTGAGCATAGATCTCAAATCGGTCAGAGTGGAAGGTACAAAAGACTTCGGTGATGTCTGGCTGGCGCTGCTTCTTTGGCGGACGCTTGGCTTCGACGCGCTTTTCGATAAACTTCTGTCCGGGGGGCGCGAGGAAATTCAATGGGGTTTGCCGGCGGCAATTCTGGCCATTGGGCGATTGTGTGCTCCGTCGAGCGAGCTGCACACGGCGGACACATGGTATCCGGGCACGAGCCTGGCCGAAATGATGGGCGTTTCGCGGGACAAAATCCATGTGGAGAGGTTGTATCGAACGCTGGATGTGCTGCATCCGCACAAGCAGGCCGTCGAAAGCCACCTCAAGGAACGATTTGCCAGCCTGTTCAGGGCAGAGTACGATTTGCTTCTTTATGATGTCACCTCGACGTACTTCGAAGGGGAGTGCGAGAAAAACCCGCAGGCAAAGAGGGGCTACTCACGAGACAAACGCTTCGATTGCAAGCAGGTCTGCATTGCCCTTGTTGTAACCACGGAAGGACTGCCGATTGCCTACGAGGTGTTCGATGGAAACCGCGCCGATGTAACAACGGTTGAAGACATCGTCAATGCGGTCGAGAACAAATACGGTCGAGCGAATCGGATATGGGTTGTGGACAGGGGCATGGTCAGCGAGAAAAACCTTAAGTATATTCGAGGCCGTCAGGGCCGATACATCGTGGGGGCTGTCCGCAGCCAGTTGAAGAAATTCGAGAAGGAGATGACCACGCAGGGCTGGACGCAGGTCGAGCAAGGAGTTGAGGTCAAGCTGTGTGCTTCAGCGGATGGTCTGGAAAGATTCGTGCTGTGCCGTAGCGCAGAGCGCGGGGCAAAGGAGAAAGCCATTCACCAGCGGTTCTCAAAGCGGATAGAAGATGGACTAAAAAAACTTTCCGGACGGTTATTGCATGCGCAGAAGACTCCGGATCGCTCGGAGGTGGAGCGGCAGATAGGCAAGCTGTTTGGGCGCAATAACCGTGCGTCGGGCATGTACAGTGTTTGCGTCGAAGAAGACCCTGAACGTGCGGGGCATTTGAGATTGAATTGGACAGTCAACCAGCAGTGGAGCCAGTGGGCGGCGCTGACGGAGGGAGCGTATTTGTTGCGGTCGAATGTGACGGATTGTTCTGCTGAAGAACTTTGGAAGATGTACATTCAGTTGACCGACGCCGAGGAAGCGTTTCGGACGATAAAATCGGAGTTGCGGTTGAGGCCGATATATCATCAGACTGAGCGCCGAGTGCAGGCGCACATATTGGTATCGTTCATAGCGTACGCCATGTACAAAGTGCTGCAGAAGTGGATGGAGAGCTGTGGATTGGGTCGAGGGGTGCGGACGATATTGGAGGAAATTGGGAGGCTGAAATGCAACGACGTGATTTTGGGGACGGTAGAGGGCCGTGATATTCACTTGCAGTGCGTGACGCTGCCTGATGGGGCCCTGAGGGTGCTGCTTGCTCGCCTTAAGTTGGAGATTCCCCAACGGTTAGGCGCGCCGAGATGGCGGAAAACAGTGGCAAAATAAGGCAAAATGTAGTCACGACTTTTGGCAGAAAACGCAACCTTGGGCCATCTACGGCCGTTTTCGGCCATTATCTGTTGAACTTGGGTTATCAGTGGTCAGTAATTGGCGACCCTTGACGCGCGACGGGGTTGATTGACGTGTCTCCGAGAAAGACCGACAGAGTGTCACGTTGCGGTGGCGGTCACGATTGCGCCGGAGATGCCGTGTGTGTCGGGGTATTTCGCCTTTCGCGGACATCCTCCCCGTTCAGGACCTCCGCCGAACATCGTAATGGGTCAGTGAACGGAGGGGCCCGTTCGTAGTGTGCACTTCAGTGCATCGCAAGGACTGAAGTCCTCACTACGAGCATCTCCAAATCCTCCCTTCACTGACCCATTACCGGAACGAGTATTTTTTTCTTGCCACAATCATTCTTTTCGGTTATCCTTCCCGATGTTCAACCTTTGACTACTGACGCTGGCGGTCTCAATGACGCGGGAGTCAAAAAGAATGAAAAGGGGCAACCTCCCGATTACCGTCTTACTGCT
>JAZDOF010000424.1:0-3592 GCA_043799015.1 Pseudomonadota bacterium
GGCATCCATTCGCTGTATAAGAATCAGCATAACTCCTCGGCCGCCCTCGTCAACCACTCTCTGCAATTCCACCAGATGCTTCAGCCCTCGAGACGTGACGGCATCGGGAAAATAGGCCCTGTCACCTTCGACGAGAGTGCAGTTCTTCACCTCCACGTAGCACCGCGCTCCTTCGTCGTTTTCCAAGAGCAGGTCAATTCGGGAGTTGGTACCGTACGGCACCTCGGCCCGTACTCTGCGGAATTCCTGAAACGCCGTCAAAAGGCCCATTTCCGCGGCCTTTCGGACCAAGCGGTTGGGAACGAGGGTGTTCACCCCCACCAAAGACGTCGGTACGGAAATCATTTCCCAAGTGTAGCGAAGCCGACGCTTGGGGTTGTCGCTTTCCGACAGATACACGGATCTGCCCGGTTCGCAGCAACCGAGCATGCTGCCGGAATTCGGACAGTGCGCGGTAACTATTCGGTCGTCGTTAAGCAGGACGTCGGCCATGAATCGCTTGTAGCGCTTGATGAGAATTCCTTCAGTAAGGGGCGGCCACGACAACAGTCGTCCGGATATCGGGGTCGTCGTGTCCTTGACGAGGCTCATGGACTGTACCTTACCTACTAGATCCGGGGATCACATCCGCTCTTTGCTTCTTGGTGGCTTTTGCGTGCATCTTCTTCGGGTTCAAACCACGATCTCGCCGAGCGACGGCCCCTAAGCCCGTTGCGCCCTTTTGGCGATATAGTCCGACAGTGCGGCTCTCCAGGGTCGCATCGTAAGCCCCGTCACCTGCTTGAATCTGCTCCCGTCCAGGACCGCGTTCTTGGGCCTGGGGGCCGGCCGGGGCATTTGATCGGTCGTGATCGGTTCCACCTTGACGTGGCTTAGGCCCGCCTCGTTCACCGCGGCTACGGCGAACTCCCACCACGTCGCGTCACCCGAGTTGGTTACGTGGAAAGTGCCCACGGCATTCGCGTTGCATAGTGCGAGTATCGCCTCAGCCAAGTCCGCGGCATAGGTGGGGCTGCCCCGCTGGTCGTCCACCACTCGAAGAACGTCCTTGGACGCGGCCAGTCCGAGTATGGTTTCCACGAAGTTTTTGCCGTGTATTCCGTAAAGCCACTGCGTCCTGGCTATGCAGTGCCTCTCGGGGAGGATCGCCCGCACCTCGGCCTCGCCCTCGGATTTTGACCTTCCGTACACGCTTATGGGCCGGACCGGATCATCTTCCAAGTATGGGGCCGCCTTCATTCCATCAAACACATAGTCCGTGCTGATGTGAAGCAGGTACGCGCCGATCTCCCGACAAACCCGGGCTATGTTCGCGGAGCCCGACGCGTTTACCGCGAAGGCTTCCTCACTATTGGCTTCACACCAGTCAACGTTGGTCAGCGCAGCGCAGTTGATCACGATGTCGGGGTTGATTCCTTTCACGGCCCCTTGCACTGACGCCCATTCACGTATGTCGATTTCTTCCACGTCCATGCCTGCCGCGTCGGCCCGCTTGTCGTGAAGAATGCCCAAAAGGTCCGTTCCAAGCATGCCTTTGGCGCCTATTACCAGATAACGCCGTTCCGCTCCCGTCAATTCCCGTTCCTCCCGTTCCTTGGTCGGTTCATCTTGCACGTATCGGAGAATAATACTATGCTCATAGTCTAGGAAAGCCAAATTCCAACAAATCGGTCGTTTGCCGTTGTCGATCGGATTAACCGCCGTACGACGGGGAGGGACTCGTTTGTATTCGCATTCATAAAGGAACCGGTAAGGACTCAAACTCATCATGATGGAAGCGGTTCTCAGGCACGCTACGGCAAAAGACCATCCTACGATCCGAAAGCTCCTCAAGCCCTGGAAAGACCACTCGACTTCTCTATCCGGAGATATTGAAGCGGCAATGAGCGCTGACGGCGGAACCAAAGCCCACTGTACCGTCCTGGAAGCGGACGGCGTCATCCACAGCGCGGCCCTTTGGGTGCGCGAAGACACCGACAGGGTACGTCTCCTAGCTTTGGGGTCAGGACATGGGGCCGCGGAACTGGGCATGGAGAAACGGCTCATGCGGGAGGAAATCATCAGGTGGGCCGATATGGGCATTATGAAGGCTTGGGTTAGGGTCCCCAGGGCCATCGCCTCCGGGCTGATAAAGTGCTTCAAGGGTTGTGGTTTCATTCTCGAAGGTATCTCTTCGGGATGGACGATGAATCAGGACGAGACGATTCGACTGACAAAGCATTTTCTATACAGGACCGTCCAAGAAGAAGGCGTACTGGGTTTGCTGAAGGAATTCATCGCTTCCCGCGGATACCAAATAGCCTCGGTGGACGGTGGATTCGAATACAGAGTGAAAGAAGAATTCCATCTGCCGTTCATCTTCAGCTCGTGGCACAGAATATCCAGGAGCGGAAGGGACATAGTCGTGCATCCCCCCGCACGGGTGTTGCACGTCAACGAGCTTGAGGAATTATTCTTTCCCCTGCGTGTACATACGCCCGAGGACCGTCCGTTGGTGGTTGTGTTGGATAAGGCCAGAGCCAAATGCCTGGTGGAAGTACCCCGAATTACCCCACGCAGAGTGGAGGCTTCCGGCCTCGATGCAGCGTCCGACGAAAGGCGCTTAATCCTTAACGATTTGGTTTATACCCATCCGGGGGGAATCAAGGAACTGAGGAAAGGGCTTCCCATTCTTTTTTTCGTGTCCAGATTGGGCGCCGTGGGTACCGCACGTGTGGAGGAATGGTACGTCGAGAAGCCGGAGAGTTTATACGGGGCGATTCAAGAAATGGGCAACTTCGACCCCGCGGACGTCAGAGACACAACAGCCTCATCCGGATCCAGATCCGGTCGCGTCCTCTTGCTGCGATTCGCTTGGTACAGTCCGTTCAAGCGTGTCGTCACCTCCGATCAAATTCGATCGCTCGATGGGAGCTTCAGTCCCACGCGCAGCAGGTTCCTGAGTTGGGACGCTTACCACGGCATCACGGCATTGGGTAGAGGGCGCGGTTAATGATCTACGAATACAAAGGAATTAAGCCTAAGCTTGGGCGGGACGTATTCATGGCTCCCGGAGTCATTCTGCTCGGTGACGTAACCGTGGGAAACGGAAGCAACATCTGGTTCTACACGGTTGCCCGAGGGGACGTGCATTGGATACGAATCGGGGAGAATACCAACATCCAAGACCTTTGTATGCTCCATGTGACCGGCGGACGGTTTCCTTTGTCCATAGGATCGGGAGTGGTTGTCGGACATCGCGTGGTGCTTCACGGTTGCACGGTGGAGGACAAGGCCCTGGTGGGTATCGGTGCCTTGGTCCTGGACGGCGCGGTCGTCGGAGAGGGAGCGATAGTGGCGGCCGGCGCCGTGGTCGCGCCGGGAACAAGGATCCCGCCGAACAAGGTCGCGGTGGGTGTCCCGGCCCGCCCGATGCGAGACGTGACGGAAGATGAGCGGGAATTTCAGACAATAAACCTTGAAAAATACGGGAGTTATGGACGTAACTTCAACAGCCTGGTATCACCTGTGATGGAGCCATTATCCTGGAATGGTTAATGAAGCTAACAGGGGAACCCGGAGCGGGGCTGGCTGTCTAAAGCGTTACTTTAGA
>JAZDOF010000474.1:0-6401 GCA_043799015.1 Pseudomonadota bacterium
TCCTTGCGGCCTTCGCAGCACGCTTTGTCGACCCGGCCGTCTTGTTCGACCCTGTGGTCCCTTTTTCCCCATGCTCCTGGGATGCCTGGGTGAAGAATTCTCTGACCTTGCCGATGTCTTGGCTGATCGGGGTCGGGCTGAAGCTCTCCAGAAAAGTCCTACCATAGAACTTGGTGACTATGCGCCGATCAAGTATGCATAGCACACCCCGGTCGGTCTTGGTGCGGATAAGGCGTCCAAACCCCTGTCTTAAGGCTATTACGGCCATCGGCACCTGAAAAGATTTGAACGGATCTCGGCCGTCCAGCCGAAGCTTTTGAGTCCTGGCACTGATCACGGGATCGTCCGGCGGCGCGAACGGGAGCTTGTCCACCACCACGCAGGACAATGCTTCGCCTTGCACATCCACACCCTCCCAGAAAGATGCCGTGGCAAAGAGGATCGATTCCTTTACGGCCTTGAATTCCTCCAAGAGCTTGGTCTTGGGTCTCGATCCTTGTATGAGCATGGGGTAGGGGACCTTGCCCATGAGCCTGGAATACACTTCTTGCATGTTCTTGTAGGATGTGAACAGCGCAAACGCGCGTCCTCGGGAAATGGCAAACAATTCCTGTAGGACCGGGGTTATTGCATCGACGAAATTGGACGCGTTGGGCTCGGGAAGCGAGGGTGGAATGTATAATAAGGTTTGGTTCCGGTAGTCGAACGGTGTGTCAACTACGGTTTCCACAACACCCGGGTCGCCATCCAGGCCGACGCGTGACTTGAAATACCCGAAATCTCCTGCTGAAGACAGGGTCGCGGAGGTCATAACCAGGGCAGGTACCCGTTCATAGAGGCTCGTCCTCAAAATGGAGCCCACCTCCACCGGCGTGGCATGGAGCACTATGGTCCCCTCCCTGTTTTCGGCCCAGTTGGCGTAATCGCCTGAAGGTTCTTCGTTGATAACTATGCTCAGTTCGTCCAAAACCGCCCTAATGCGGCCGGCAAGACCCACGAGTTCCTCGGCAACATTGGGAATTGCGATGAGACGCGCGGCTAAATCTCCCAGGTAGGTCCTGAGCTTGTCCCTTAACGAGATGATTTCCGGACCGGGAGTACCCAAAGTAACCCTGCGCGACCGCTCGACGCGGAAAAGACCGAATAGGTCCCTCGCCGCTTCAGTTACCCATCCGAGTCTCTGCCCGAGTTCGGCTTCCTTTATGTCGCGTTGAACCAACTCCTTCTGAACATCCTTCATGAGGCGATCAAAACGATACCAATTGAGATGACACCCGAAATGACTCGTGGCCGCTTCCTCCAGCCCATGGGCCTCGTCCACGATAAGCGCTTCATAGCGCGGGATGACCTCGCCGAACCCCGTGTCCCGTACGGACATGTCCGAGGCCAACAAATGGTGATTCACCACCATGATGTTCGAATGCTGAGCCTTCTGACGCATCAGAGCCACAAAGCAATCTTCCCTATCGGCACAGAGTTTGCCCATACACGCATCGCCCGTGGAACAGATTTCGCGCCAAACCGGATCATCTTCCGGAAGGTTCGTTAATTCCGCCCTGTCGCCCTTTCCATTGCGAAGGGTCTGTTCATACCATTCCTGAATTTGTCCCAACGAGTCCGGTTGTCCAATGCCCGGCAGGTATGGTTGTCGCATGAATCGTCGATATCGGACGTGGCAGACGAAATTACCCCGACCCTTGAGGAGAGCCGCCTTGATCCCCGGATGCAGATTCTTCCTTAGAAAAGGAATCTCCTTGAAGAATATCTGTTCTTGAAGGTTCTTCGTGCCCGTGGAAATGCATACTCGCTTACCCGATAGGATCGAGGCGGTCAGATAGGCGAGGGTCTTCCCCGTCCCCGTAGGGGCCTCGATGATGAGCTTGCCTCCGTTTTCCAGAGCGTGATGGACTTCCAGGGCCATGCGGGCCTGCTGCGGCCTTTCCTCGTAGCCTTTGACCGTCCGCGAAAAAACGCCGCCGGGTCTGAATATCTCAATAATTTTCTTTTCAGCTTCCATGCCGCCACCGATACTCCCGCGCCGTTCGTATGATCCCCCGAGCCCACCGCGGCTCTCCCAGGGCGTGGACATGGACATACGTCGCCAACGCGTTCCTTTTACACAATCCGTCGCGAAAACCGTCGATACCGTGGCCGCGGACCACTTTCAAGACACAACGAACATCAGGGTCATCCATGCCGCCGACATAAGAATAATGAAACTCATGACCCGTAAGGACGGTCCCCTCGTCATAGAAGGGATTCGATCCGACCACTTCGGCCCTGATGTAGCCATGACCCTGAGGCACCCTCGATAGGACCGAGTCCACGGAAAACGTCCCCGTCATGGGGTAGGCCCGATGATCTATAATTAGATTGCGCGAGAGGTACATGAGCCCCCCGCATTCGGCGTACACCGGCAGTCCGTCTTCCACGGCCTGCCTTAGAGACTCCCTGAACACCACGTTTTCCGCCAACCGCTCCGCATGGGTCTCAGGAAAGCCTCCCCCGATATAAAGGGCATGAATGTCCGGAAGCGGTTTCGGATCGAGCGCACTCACCCGTACGATGGAGGCTCCCATGTTGGTGAGTGCCTCGATGTTCTCAGGATAGTAGAACTGGAAGGCGGAATCTCTTAGGATTCCTATCCGTAACTCATTGGATTCATCAGCCCGACCGACCGGTTCGGGATCCGCCCCGCAAGGCACGGGCAGCGGTCCTGCGGACCTGATGAACTCGAGTAGACGATCAAGGTCGATATTTTGCTCCGCGGTTTGGGCGGCTTGGTCCACCAGCGCCATTGCCTTTGGATGCTCGTGCAGCGGCAGGAGCCCCAGGTGACGCTGAGGAAAGCTGTCCAGACTCAATTTTGAGACCGCACCGATAACCGGCACCCCGCAGGCACCCTCCACGGCTTCCCGAAGAACCCGTTCATGCCTCTTCCCACCGACTCGGTTTAGTATCACGCACCGAAGATCCAACCGGGGGTCCAGTGCTCGGCACCCGAGCACGAATGCCGCTGCGGTCCTTGTAACCTTAGTGGCGTCAATGACCAGTACCACGGGTGCCCCGAGCATCTTGGCCAGTTCCGCAGTACTGTAACTCCCGGCTGAATCCACGCCGTCAAATAACCCGCGATTGCCTTCAATGACGGATACATCCGCCTGAACGGAGCGTTTGACAAAAGAAGACAGCACCGTATCGGGGTCGAACAAATACGCGTCCAGGTTGTAGCAGTCTCCACCGGCGGCCAATCCCAGCCACCCGGCGTCTATGTAGTCCGGCCCCTTTTTGAAAACCGCGATGCGCATGCCCCTTCTTTTTAGCGCGGCCACGATTCCCATGGAGATGTAAGTCTTGCCGGCCCCCCCCTTAAGAGCGCCTATTGCGATTCTTGGAATGCTGATCATACCGTCCATAAGCTAAGAAACTCCGCCTGCCGAACATTACGGTAGTTGCCGAAGGTGAGCGCCGCCCAGGTGCGCTTACGAAACTTAGAAAGGGCAACCATAATAGGCCTAATCCAATCGGAAGTCCTTTAGTATTTTGTAAACGTCCAAGACATGGTCGGCCAGATGATCCCATATTACGGGTACATCCGGCGCATCCGCGTCGTACGAGTCTACGACGTCTCTGAATGTTTCGGCCCAGTCGGCAGGCCCCATCGGGCGGGTCTGCGCGAAAAATGCATCGAGGAACGAGGATTGGACCGAACCGGTCTTTACTTTTTCCTGCATTGCATCCACGAAGCCCCGTACGGACCCGGTCAGGCATTCGCGGCCGGCCCAAACGACTTCGCCCACGCCGTCGAGTCTGTCCAAGCGCGCCCTAATGGTAAGTCCGGCAAAGAACGCCAATAGTGCGTAAACCGCGTTGACCGGGGTATCCGCCGTAAGGTCGGTTCTCGGTTCATATCCGCGCACCGTTATAAGCTTTAGGTCGAGGTGACCGTCCGGGAAGCCGGCGACGAAGTCCCCCGCGGCATGGTGCCACGGAAAAATCTCGCTGAAGTCGCTCGTGTCGAAGTAATAGGTAAGGATGAACGCGGCTAGACGATGGAGTTCCCCTTCTTCCTCCGGTTGGAGGGTCTTCCATCCGTGTTCGGTGTCCCATAGCACCACTTTTAAGTCGCCGGCTCTGCCTACACGGGAAAGGTGAAATTCGTGGTATCCCTCGAACCATTGACCCAAGAACATGAGCATGGGGTGACGGATGCCCTCACCGTCGGCTAACGAACCTTCGAGCAGAGCATGAACACGCGGTACAAAGGAAAGGGGAAACTTTTCGTAAAGACGCCTCAGTATGGAGAACTCCGCCGGCAGCCTCGACCTACCACGCTCCGTGACGGCTACGTTAAGCACAAACGTGTATCCGGTGCTCCCGGACACGAGATCCAGTCTCGCCGGATGGTAATCGCTCCCATGTTTTTCCGCAATAATTCGGATCTCGTCGAATTGATCGATGGATCCCACGCGAAGTCCGGCTTCGGTATCGGCCAAAATATTGGGCGTGATACGGAGACTTTCCTCGATTGCCCTTACGTACATCCCGTACGTTATCCGCGATTCGATGGGGCTCGAACCCCGAGGGCGGGCCAATGGGACGGGCGAGTTCAAAATGGAATCATCCATGGGGACCGCGGACGAAACGGCGGAAGTGAAATATCGCACACGAGTGAAGCGGTCGGCCTCAATGGAGGGCATGGCGCCGCCTTTCACCGGAATTTATAATTAGGAGCCGCACCGGAGATCCGATGAGACGTTGCGGGCGGCTGCTTGGGTGCAGGCTGCCGAGCAACGGCATAATAGAGCTAATTTTCCGAAATGTCCTCATTTATTTTCCTTGACTTGAAGCGGGGTTCTGAATTACAGTTCCCCAATCTATCCCAGGGTTGGTGGATAATTCTACGCTCGCGTGATCCCGCCGGTCTTATTACGAAACGGTTCTCCGGTAGGGGCGGCCGATACAAGGCCCGCCTTTGACGGGGAGTAATTTATTCAGACGGTAGGGAGCGCGATAGTCGTGTTTGACCCCGGCTACGGCATACCGATAAAAGACAAGCCAAGCAGAGAGAGGAGGAAGCGTTAATGGCGAAACACGAAACCCCTATGCTTGATGAGCTGGAAAAAGGCCCTTGGCCTAGCTTTGTGTCCGATATCAAGCAGCAAGCGGCCACAGGGAAACAAGCTCTGAAAGAGGCGCCCGACGACTTATTGGGCGTGCTGGAACTGTCCTATAAGGACAAAGTGACTCACTGGAAGCACGGCGGCATCGTCGGTGTTTTCGGATATGGCGGCGGCATCATCGGCCGGTATTGCGATCAGCCTCAAATGTTCCCCGGCGTGGCCCATTTTCATACCGTTCGTGTCAATCAGCCGGCCAGCAAGTACTACAAGACCGACTTCCTCAGAAGCCTGATGGAAATCTGGGACAGATACGGCAGCGGCCTCACCAACATGCACGGGTCCACGGGCGACATCGTTTTCCTTGGGACGACCACGGACAACCTAGAGAAGCTTTTCTATGACCTGACCCACGAACTCAATCAGGACCTGGGCGGCTCCGGCTCCAATCTGAGGACCCCCGAGTGCTGCTTGGGCAAGTCCCGCTGCGAATGGGCCTGCTACGATACACAGGACCTTTGCTATCAGATGACGATGGAGTATCAGGACGAGCTCCATCGCCCCGCGTTCCCGTATAAATTCAAGTTCAAGTTTGACGGCTGCCCCAACGGCTGCGTGGCATCAATCGCCCGTTCGGATATGTCCGTTATCGGAACATGGAAGGACGACATCCGTATCGCCCAGGACGCTGTGCGTGCCTATGTCGGCGGCGAGCTGAAGTCCAACGGCGGCGCTCACGGTGACAGAGACTGGGGCAAATTCGACATCGTCAAAGAAGTTATCGACCTGTGCCCCACGGGATGTATGAACTGGGACGGCAGTAATCTCAAGATCAACAACAGAGAGTGCAGCCGCTGCATGCACTGCCTCAATGCCATGCCGAGGGCCCTCCGAATTGGGACGGAAACCGGCGCGTCGATTCTCTTCGGCGCAAAGGCCCCCATTCTCGAAGGTGCACAGTTGGGCACGTTGACGGTTCCGTTCATGCCGATGGAAGCCCCGTACCAGGAGCTGAAAGACCTCATCGAAAAGGTCTGGGATTGGTGGATGGAAGAAGGCAAGAACAGAGAGCGGTTGGGCGAGCTCATTCAGCGCGCAAGCTGGCAGAAATTCCTCGAAATCGTCGAGCTGGATCCGGACCCCAGAATGGTGGATGAACCGAGGAGCAACCCCTACATCTTCTGGCGAGAGGAAGAAGTCGAGGGCGGCTGGTCACGCGACATAACGGAATATCGGAAGAAGCACCAGAGATAGTAGGAGGTTATCAGAATGCCTTACGAT
>JAZDOF010000478.1:0-5661 GCA_043799015.1 Pseudomonadota bacterium
CTTTTCCAATCGGAGATTTCCGGTTTGATGGACGACCTGACCCTGACCGTCCAAGAGCGCGTACGCAAAACCTTCCGGAGCCGCGGTGGGAAAATGAGCTAGGAGTTGTGAGAGCAAGGTCACAAGTTCAAGTTCCAGGCCGTACACCAAACCATCCGAGCTGCTGCCTACCCATCCGAGGATGTACAGCCGGTTCTCCCCAAACCACGGTATCCAGCCTCCGGAATCGGGAGAACCCGGGTCCGCTGCCACCTGATTCCGGGGTTTTGCGATCTTGGGTCTCGCCAGGGCGGCGAGCTGCTGCTTCCCGGTCTGGAGCTTTTGAATGTCTTGAACGAAACTTTGTCGGGTTTCTTGGTCGGGAGCACGGCTTTGTGCGGTCGGGAGAGGCGCGTCCGAAGCCGATCCGTCGGCGCCGGTCCATCGATGACGATCGGAGAAGAGGGCTTCGTAACGCTGAACGAATTGTCTCTCCTCCACGGTTCCGGCCCTGCCTCTCACCGGATGCGCAAGGCCGGTTCCGGGCCGCCACATGAAGACGTTACGCACAAGAGGATTATTCTCCCGCCATTCCTGGAGCGTCTCGAGGACTCGATCGCTCGGGATCTCGCGCAGTGCCTCGCCCAGGTTGCCCTCCACCGTTTCCACCGTCGCTTGAAGCGTTTCAGCGATGCTCTTTGCCCGATCCAGCGCCGCTGATGAAGCCTGCTGAACGATCCGATCCCGTTCGTGGGTCAGCAGGCGCACACAGGCCGCGGCCACGACCAAAGTAGGGATAAGGACGAGAAGACAGTACACGATGATGGATCGGGTTTTCATCCGAGTTGCCGGCGACGGTTACTTGACGATGAGCTGCTGCTGCGTCTTGGTTTGAAAAGAGTCGGTTTGAAATACTTTTCGGTCTCTAGCGTTCATGCCTTCCCGTTCGATCCGTGAGGCCGTTTGCTCCATTTCTGCCGCCTTTTCCAGCAGACCCGAGTCGGAGCTCCTTTGACCCGCCTCCTGTAGCCGGCCCGCCGCTTCCCTCAACTCTCGCACCGCCTCATGCTTCTTGCCCTGGTCGGCTAAAGCGACGGCCCGTTCTTGGGCTACCGCGTTGAGATTGAGCGTATAGTCCCGCTGCAACGAAACATTGGCGGACTTCTCGACCTTCTCGGCATTGCCGCTGAAGCCGGCCTTCGCTGTTGACATGACCGAACCCGAAGCGCCGGTCAGCGGGTTCTCGTAAGAGACCCGAGCGCAGGCGATTTCAGCCGTTTGCCCCTCAGCACCTTCCGGAACCTCGACCTCCACCAAAGCATACTTTTGTTGGCCGCCGTAGAGCTGATGCATGGAAAGCTCCACGTTTTCGCCTTTGATGCGGCCTTCTCGGCCGATGATACGCACAGGCCGCACACCCTTCGAGCATTCGATGATGATCCGGACCTTCTTGGCGGCAACGCTCATCACATCCCCGAGTTCCGCTGTGAAAACTCTCGGAATATCGGCCGCATGCTCCACGAAGTAACTGTTACCGTCACTGTTCCGAGCGAGCCGTGTCATAAGGTCCTCATTATAGTCCATCCCGACCCCTACCGTGGTTACCGAGATGTCTTCTTTCAGCAGGGCCGCCCCCAATCTCCCCAGGTCATCGGGACTCCCCGGTCCCACATTGGCCATACCGTCGGAAAGCAGGATTATTCGATTTGTGAACCCCGCCGACAGGTTCTTCCGCACTTCGGCCGCCCCCCGGCTTACTCCTGCGAAAAGCGCGGTGTTCCCCCTTGCCTTTATGGCTCGCACCCGGCTTTCAATCCACTCGACCTTAGAGGCGCTTTGCGCCGGCACAATCGTCTCCACCTCGTGATCGAAGATCACCACTGAGAAAATATCCTTGGGGTTAAGCCTCCGGAGCGCCTGAACGCCGGCTTCGATAGCCTTGTCGAGCTTCTCCCCCCTCATGGAACCGGACCGATCGAGAACCACGGAGAGATTGACCGACGCGCGTGTAGTCGTTTCAACCGGAGCCGCATCCAGTGTGACTTTGAAAACGGCCCTTTGAGAGCGGCCGGCAATGAGAACTCCCCGGTCCAGTTCGGCCCTACACGTAACCAGGGCGTTCGATTCCGCTGCCGCCGAACCTATGAACGCAGCGGCGGCGAGTAGGATGAGGCCCGCGAGTGCTAATGCCCCGACTCCGGGTCTTTTCAGACGATTTGCCTGTCTCATGGTCTCCCTCCGTGACGATTTCCTGCGCGGCCCGATTGAACCGTCAATGGGCCGGACCTCGACCTACGTAGGCAAAAGGGGGATTCCCCGGGCGGACTCACACCGGCCGAAGGTTTTTCCTCCCTTAATGCGCCGCGTTGAGGTCGCGTCGTGGTACCCATTTGGCCGTACTCGACGGAACAAGTTGTCACGGTGGGGTAAAAGGATTGTAAAAGAATTGTCATACGAACGGCCGGGACCCATAGTGGCCGCGCCCGAAGAGGCCGAACGCGTCCGGGTCCGGGTTACGGGCCGCTCTATGCGGACTTCGAAAGCCGCGCCTCCAGTAATTCGATTATATCTCGGTGGTTCTCCTCGCGCGCCATGTCCAACGCGGTACGGCCTCGTTTGCTTCGCGCGTCCGTGTCGGCTCCCGAGCGAAGGAGCAGTTCCACCAGCCGGAGATGTCCTTCGGCGCAGGCAACCATCAAGGCCGTGAGACCATCCTGCGTTGCGGCATTGACATCGGCCCCGGAGCGTATGAGCAGGGCGGCCTGCCGTATTTGCTCGGAGGAAGTCCGGACCTCCAAACTTCCGCCCCCACGGGACAGGGCCAGGACCGCTGATCCGCCGAAAGCGGAAAAAATCAGAGCAGTGAACCCGTGCAGGGTTCTTTGATTTACGTCGGCCCCACGCGAGACCAGCATGTCCACCAGCGACGCGTGGCCCTTTCGGCATGCTTCCATCAAGGGGGTGCATCCATCGCGAGTCTTGGAGAGATCGACTTCCGCACCGGTGTCCAATAGAAGCTTGGCTGCGCCCGTAAGGCCCAACCCCGCGGCCCACATGAGGGGCGTACGACCGAAGCAATCCATCCGGTCCAGGTCGGCTCCGCGGGAGGCAAGCAAGGCAGCCGTCGTAGCTTGGCTTTTTCTTAAGGCAAGGCTAAGGGCCGTAAGCCCGTCGCAGTCCGTTCGATCCAAGTCCGCACCTGCATCCAGGAGCAACTCCATGACCTCGGGGTGCCCCCTGAACGCGGATTCCATAAGAGCCGTACATCCCCGCTCGCCCGGGGCATCCACTTCCGCCCCTGCCGTTAGAAGCGTTTGCACCACATTCAAATGGTTCCTCAGAGAGGACCATGTAAGGGCCGTTCGACCCGAACCGTCGGCAGAGTCGATGTTGGCCCCGTGGATAAGTAACTTACGGACTATTTCATCGTGTCCCATCATCGCGGCGCGCGCAAGCGCGGTGAACCCGTAACGGTCTTTCGCGTCCAAATTTGGGTGCCTTGCCAGCAGCAAATCCACCGCTTCGGCGCGTCCTTCCATGGACGCACGCATAAGCGCCGTGTCCCCGTCTTCGTCCGCGATGTCCGCGTCCGCACCCGATTCCAGGAGAAGCCGGACAGCTTCCGCGTTCCCCCTGCTACTAGCCACCATGAGTGCCGTTCGGCCGAGGTCGTCTCTCTCGTCCACATCCACACCGGCCGAAATAATCGCCTCAATGGCTTCGCAATCCCCGCCTTCGGCCGAATACACGAGGTGTTCGGCGGAATAGTGGCCCATATCATTTCACTTTCAACCGCGCGGGACGGCCGGGAGCCTCGAATCGAGGACGCTCTCCCTGATCCGAGGCCCGCGGGCAGGGCTCCAATGCAGTCTCATTTTTACCCTATATGGCGGATTGGATTTCCGGCGATTTTTTCTTCACCTGGTATCGCACATTGCCCAGGTTTGCATTGGCGTCCGCGACGACGGCCAGTATGGCGTCCCGGCCGAGGAAGCTCATCACGACGACTCCGCCGCTGAATTCCACCATGGCTTGGTTCATGGAGCCGATGTTCAGTTCTCGCCCGATTACCTCCGCGGAACCTATGCCCGCGGAAATCACGGCGCCCACGGCTTCCACGTCCATGCGCCCGGAATTGGTGGCGCCCTCTATGACGAAGCCGTCACGTCCCACAACCACCGCCGTGTTTATGCCTTCGACGGAAACCAGGTCGCCCAGTAGTTGCTTAACACCTGCCATTAAATAATCCTCCCGATAATTCTAAAAATTCGGAAACGCCTGCACTACTTATCGAACAGCTCAACGACGAGCCTGGTGTCTCCCGGGTTGCCGGCCGGTTCCAGAGACTTTAGACGGGCGCGCTTCCCAAGGTTCTTTTCGGCAATGGCTATGGTTAGGGCTGCAAAAGGACAGCCGAAGGGCGGAATCCCGTCTTCCTTAAGCTTCATTGTTAAAGGAAAGAAGGAGCATTGGGTGATGTTCGCGGTGAGTTCATTGCCGTTGAGAGAAAATGCCATTTTCTCACACATCCCCACCTGGACCATGGTCTCTCCCAGCTTTGCCGACAACTTGTCCACGTCGTCTACGCACGAGAAATCCACCCCTAATTTTCCAAGCATTTCAAGAATATCCGGTGCGGCTTTTCTCATCACCGCATAGGCTCCGTCGCCGACTACGCCGTGAAGGGCCTTATACACCCCGTAAAGTATCCCTTCAACTGCCCTGACATCTATAGTCTGCGGCATCCATTTCCTCCTTCTTGGTATGGAATAATACGTTCCCGCCCTGGGACCAGCCTTGAAGAAGCCTGTAGAGTAAGCGGTTACTCATTCATGAGCATCATCGCTCCCTCAGTGTCACCCTCCCTCAGCATTACCAATACGCCTTCAAGACGCTGTAAGTGTTGTGGTTGGTTTCCGTCGTTACGGAGTTGTCTGATACGTTCCCCTACGGCTATCTGTAGCGCCAATACCTGCTCTTCCTCCGTTTCGGCACCTTCCAACATGGCCTTGAAACGGTCCGCGGTAAGCTCGGAGGATTCGGTATCCGAATACGTTTCATCGCCTATGCGCTCATCGGCGATGAAGCCGTTCGGCGCGGCCGGCGACCCGGAAATGGCCGCAACCACCTCCCGCGCAATCGTCATGGTAACTCGGCCGTCGCCCCGTTGGGCTAGGGCGGTAAGTTGCAGGGCCGCGGCCTTCAACTGCCGAATGCTTTCCGTCATCCGGTCGGCCAAGAAGGTCATCACCTCGTCGGGACAGGTCAAATCCCCCATAAACATCGTCAACATCTCCAGCCGCTCCTGATTATCGGGCATTTGGAGTCCGGCCACAACCCCACCACCTATACGGGACAAAAGCCTGGAGTCGATTCCCGTCAAACCGGCGGGATGGACGTCGGAAGTAATCACAACCCTTCGCCCGATCCCGGTCATGTGGTTGAGCACTGAAATCAGCTCGATCTGAAACTCTTCATTTCCCTCACATGATTGTATGTCGTCCAGCAGGAGCACATCATGCCCCAGGAGCCATCCCCGAAACTCGGCGATAGCGTCCAGTCTTACGGCTCGCACGGCCTCGGCAATAAGGTCGATCGTGTTGGCCATAAGGACCTTTGTCCCTGAGCACGCGCCGGCAATGGCAGAGAGAAGATGGGTCTTGCCCAAGCCTGTTTCACCGC
>JAZDOF010000489.1:0-2187 GCA_043799015.1 Pseudomonadota bacterium
GTCGTAACGGCCGTCACCGCGGCCGACAATCCCGAACAGGCCGTCCGCTGGTTGCTGGAAGAAGTGAGGGCGGGGAAGGCGGCCCGGATGTGAGGCTTCGACATATGAACCAACACGGCTTTAGCCTTTTAGCAAGCCACAACGAACGATGAAAGCCCTCGGCATTGACGGGCACCCACAGGGGGGGTGCCCCTACATGATGGTTCGTGTACCGGGGGTTGGTAGGTGTATCCGGGCACTCAGGATTGGTGTAGGGGTCCCGCGCAGAACGCGGGATGGCCGCGAGCATGGTTCAACCCCTGAACACGGGGGACGACCGACGGATACGGAATACGCACGCCGGCGCGGGCTATGCCCGCCGTCTCCTCGGCGAAGACCGGGGCCGCCTATCGAAGGACCTTCTGGTAAACGTTCGTGGCTCCATTAAGGAGACCCAATTGAAACTCCAAGATATCGGAGAATTCGGGTTTATCGACCGCATAGCTCCAATGGGAACTATACGGTCCAAGGGCGTCGTGAAAGGCATTGGAGACGACTGCGCGGTGATTGACGGCGGCGGTCCCGAATACCTGCTGGTCACGACCGATCTACTGGTGGAAAGGGTTCACTTCCTCATCCACTGGACCACTCCGGAAATCATCGGTGCCAAGGCACTTGCGATCAACCTCTCGGATATCGCGGCCTGCGGCGGCAGGCCCGTGGACGCGTTCATCAGTCTGGCAATACCTGAAAGAATCGACGTGGAGTGGCTTGACGGATTTTACCGCGGAATGGCCCGTCCGGCGCGGGAACACGAAGTGAACGTGCTTGGGGGTGATACAACCGCGTCCCGGAGCGATCTGATCATCAACATAGCCCTGACGGGTCTGGTCGGCCGTGACGAGGTCTTGTATCGCCATACGGCGCGGGCGGGAGACGTGATTGCCTTGACCGGACCGCTCGGCGCCTCCGGCGCCGGCTGCGAGATTCTCTTGAAGTCGCCGCAACTCCCTGGACGCGTCGCGGACGCGCTGGTGAGGTCGCATTTGGAACCAAGACCCCATGTAAAGGAAGGCCGGTTGCTCGCATCATCAGGAGGCTGCACCGCCGCCATAGACGTATCGGACGGTTTGTCCTCCGACTTGGGACACCTGTGCGCCGAGTCGGGCGTGGGTGCGCTCATCTATGAAGACCGTCTTCCCCGTACCGAAGAACTCATCGAGGCTGCGCAAGCGATGGGGCGGGACACCCTCGGCTGGATGCTCAACGGCGGAGAGGATTACGTCCTGCTGGCAGGCATTCGCCGCTACATGATCGAGGAAGTCGCCGCTGCAATGGAGGCTCAAGGTTGCGCGCTTCATCCAATAGGGGAATTTGTCGAACAGAGCGGCATCGTGGTCCGAAGATCCGACGGCAGGGATATGTCGGTCACGGCCGCGGGTTGGGATCATTTCAGGGAAAAAAAAGACTTGACAACATAGAATAAACTGAATATACATATATTAACCGGATGCCAATGAGCAGCCCCTCGTGACGAAAGCAATACACCGGCCCAAATCCGGTTCCCGCCCGGCGTTACGGGAATGATTCTTGGCAGCCCGTGTCCGATCCAACACCCCGATGGAGGGAAAAGAAAATGAACGGTATCACCCGGCGAAAATTCCTCATCGGTTCAGCTGCCGGAAGTGCATCCCTGATCGCCGCCTCATACGTAAATTTCGACGCGTGGGCTTCTCGGGAGGAGGCACGTGGAGAGGTGAAGGTCACCCCGACTCTCTGCAATGCCTGCGGAAACTGGTGCGCCATCAAGGTGTACACGCGTGGGGGGCGCGTATGGAAAGCCGAAGGGAACCCTATTGCCGGCAATAACCGTGGGAGGATGTGCGCCAAGGGACACGGCTTCCTGCACGAGGTCTACAACCCCGACCGCATCAAGTCTCCCCTAAAGCGCGTGGGACCCAACAAATTTGAACCGATCTCGTGGGAACAGGCTTACAAGGAGATCGCAGCAAGAGTCAAGGCAATCTCGGAGAAACACGGTCCCGAATCTCTCTTCTGGGTGAGCCACCCTCAGGCCAATGTCAAGCTGACACAGCAGTTCATGCGGGCCTTGAAATCACCCAATGTGTTTTCTCACGGGAGCACCTGTTACATGCCCAGGAATATCGGGTGGTGGCTCACCATAGGTAAATCCAAACCCGACATGGA
>JAZDOF010000493.1:0-9802 GCA_043799015.1 Pseudomonadota bacterium
TTGAGCCGACTTAAGTTTCTTGGGGTTGGGGGATCAAGCGTCGCGCCGTGACTTATGTGCTTGAGAGGACCAAACGGCGATGAAGGAAAGACGGTGGGGCATACCTTCTTGGGGCCCCACGGGGCGCTCCTGTACGTAGCCATGGGTCTCAACCCATGGCGAAAGTCGGGTCACGGCTATGGCCTCACCCCTTATTTTAGCATGCCTCTAGGCCCACTCCTGCAGGCTGCCCGACGTTCAGACTCAACGGGCTTGAAAGCCGCTGCCCGCATCCTAGACACGTCACCGCACACAAGATTACCCTACCGAGCCTCGACACGCCGATGCTTCCACCGCCTGATCAGCCTCTTTTTCTCGCCTGCTCAGCCCCCTTACGAACCTCACAGCCTGGTCCGCACCGTGCTTCCAAACCACGGCGATCAAAACCAGGGCCATACCCAATGTTATGATGCACACGGGAATCAAGAGATAACCCATCCACTTGGCCCCGATGCTGTTGGGGGACAAGGGGACGGTCAGGAGAAGCACCAGAAAGAACGACCGAGGGAGTTGGCCGATGCCGGCCAAGAAGGTTTGCACACAATCCAACAACTTCAATACTATACGGAAGGCCCCCCAAATCATTGCGCCTCCCAATAGGAGAAAAGATACGAGCCTTGCGCTTAGAAGGGTGACGGAAGACACCTCCAGACCGCTAAAAAGGAAATCGAGGCGAAACAAACTTTGGAGCCGGCTCAACACTTCCGAGGTAAAGTCCATGTAGCCTCCCGCTATGTTATTCAAGGGAGTACAACCATAACGTCATAAACTACACGACTTCATACACGTAACCAGACACTTTTTCAAGTCATGCAGGCCGAGGTCCTGTTTCTTTATCCCCGTTCCCTGGATGCCGACGGCGGGCGGGGATAAACCCCGCCCCTACGTTACCTTGGTTCCGCCGGGCCGGCCCGGGGTCACGTACGCAGACCCCGTTGGGGCAAAAAGGTGCTCCCGCATCCTGCCTCAAGGCTATGCGGGCAGCACCCACAACGTAAAGTCCGCCCGATGGTGCGCCGGATTCGGAGCCCGGCGCCCAGGACCGCTCATTTGCTCTTTCAGCTACAACAGCTTGTCTTTTACGGAGATCTTTGCGCGATCCTCGAGCAACTTGAGCCAACCGGTCAACATTTCCGTTTTGCGCCATTCCAGGATCCACTCCCGGAACGTATCCGCCTCCTTGGCATAGGATTCCTCCGATGCCTCATTAACCCCGATGAGCCGAACAACGGCAGCTCCGTCGCTCAAAGGAACGGGACTAAGGAAAAGCGGGGCCGCCTTGGAAATGGAAGTGAGCATTTCCTTGACTTCCGGGGCGTTCCCTAGTTCCGCAACAATCCCCGTGGTACGCGATACGGGATCTAAGCTCTTCCATTCAATGCCCAAGCGAGCCGCGACGGCTTCAGCCTCAGCGGGCTGCTTTTCCAGTTCCTTGATGACGTCCCGCGCTTTTTTCAAAGCGGCCTCAATGGCTTGGTATTTGCCGTAATCCCTCAGTACGCGTTCACGCACCTCGGGCAATTCCGGCAGTCGTCCCTCGGTCCTGGCCAGCACTCTTACCACCGCATGGTCGTCACCGACCTTAAGAAGGCTGGAAATGTCGCCGACCTTAAGACTCATCAGCTCATCCAGCACCTTGGGATCAGGGGGCAAATCCGGGATACCCATCGGCTTGCCGATTCCCTTGACCATCCTTACCTCGAACCCGAACTCCTTGGCCGGGGCTTCCAGGTTTTCACTCCTGTAAACCTTTTCATAGAAGTCGGAGGCTTCGGACGCGATCTTGGCCTGGGCTTTTTCCGAGAGCGCCCTATCTATTATTTTATCCTTAACCGCTTCGAACTTCTGCTCCTCCGGAGCCTTCTTTTCGTCAACACGCACCAACTGAAAGCCGAGACCGGTACGAATCGGCCCCACCGTTTCACCGGCCTTAGAGTCGAATGTCAACCTTTCAAGCTCGGGATCGAGCGTTCCCCGAACCATGTAACCAAGGTCCCCTCCTTTATCGGCCGTGGCCTTATCTTCCGAATCCTTTGCCGCGGCCTGAGCGAAGTCCTCACCCTTGTCCAACCGCGCCTTGATCTCTTCGGCTTTCTTCTTTATCTCCTCAACTTTTCCTCCATCCGCGTCATCGGGTATCTTGACCAAAATATGCCTCATCCGGACTTTCTCCGGTATGGTAAATTGATCGAGATTCGCCTTGTAGTAACGGAGGGCGTCATCATCCGACATCGAGAGTTTCTTCTTCAATGCCTTCCATGAGAACGCGATGTACTCGACGTCAAGGCTCGCCGGTATTTCGTACTTGGCTTTGTTTTCCTTGAAATAGGCCTCGAGCGCCTGTGGCTCCGGTTCCGACTCGGCCTTCAAATCCACGGGGATGCGGAGCATTGATAGAACCGGTTTATCGTTTTGGAAGTGCCAAAACCTCTTCAACTCCTCCGGGTCGGTTTTGACGGAGTCGGTGAGCAGGGCGATCAGTTGTTGTTCCACCATCTCGCGACGCCGCAACGTCTCGTAAGCGGTGGGGCTCAGTTTGACTTCCCGAAGGTAGGCTTTGTAAATCCGATCGTCGAACAGGTTGCCCCGCAGGAACATGGGATTCATCCTAATATCGTTCACAAGGTCCTCATCCGTGACGAACATTCCCAGGCGCTGCGCCTCCTGCATGAGCAACTCTCTATTGACGAGTCCTTTTACAACCGTACTCTTCAGTTTCAGTTTATCCACCAGCTCGGATGGGATGGACCCACCGAAGCGCAGCTTGAGTTTCTCAAGCTCGCTTTCGTATACGGTCTGGAAGTAATCGTAAGTGATCTCAGAATCGTTAACGGTAGCTACGACGTCTTTAGCCCGGTCCGAACGATCCGACCAGCCGTACCAAAAAACAAAAACCACGATAATCCCGCCCAAGGCCACTTTGATGATCCACGAGCGGGCGTGTTTCCTCATAAGGTCGAGCACGGTTGACTCCTTTCGTAAGCCCGTGTTTGACCGGGAATGATAGGGACTCAACCGAACCTTGTCAATCAAAGCGCGCGGCTTGCCTTCACTTGATCATGTTTTTCGCTTCTGATACGATCCATCGGTTAGTCAAGTCGATTGCTACGGTCAAGAAACAAAGGCACACCATGCTGCTGGATCGCCTGACGGGGTTATTCTCCAACGATATGGCAATTGATCTGGGTACCGCAAATACTCTGGTGTACGTACGCGGCAGAGGCGTGGTTCTTTCCGAACCCTCCGTGGTGGCTGTTAAGATGGACCTCAAGCGGGGGCCCAGGATAGTCGCGGTGGGGACGGACGCGAAAAAAATGCTGGGTCGCACGCCGGACAACATCAAAGCCATAAGACCGATGAAAGACGGGGTAATAGCGGACTTCGAAGTGACCGAAGCGATGCTCAAGCACTTCATCCTGAAGATTCACAAGAGGAGGTTCTTGGTCAAGCCCAGGATCGTTATTTGCATTCCTTCCGGCGGCACGCAAGTGGAGATGCGCGCCGTCCGGGATGCGGCCATGAGCGCGGGGGCGCGTGAGGTGTACCTGGTGGAAGAGCCGATAGCCGCGGCCATAGGGGCAAGGCTTCCCATTACCGAACCCACCTGCAGCATGATCGTGGATATCGGAGGCGGGACTACGGAGGTAGCCGTGATATCCATGTCCGATATAGTGTATTCCAAATCCCTTAGAGTGGCGGGAGATAAGATCGACAACGCCATCATCAGGTATGTCAAGCAGAAGTACAGCCTGCTCATAGGCGAGCGAACCGCGGAAACGGTGAAGATGATGATAGCCAGCGCCTTGCCGGGCCGCGACCTCGCCTTGGTGGAGGTTAAGGGCAGAGATTTGATAGCCGGCATCCCAAAGATCATCGCTCTCAGGTCGGATGAGGTGTCGGAGGCCATTTCCGAACCCATCAGGTCGATTTTGGAAACCATCAAGACCGCGCTGGAACAGACCCCTCCGGAGCTTGCCGCGGATATCGTCGATTCGGGTATCGTCCTCACCGGAGGCGGCTCGCTACTCAAAAATCTGGACGTTCTGATAAGCCGCGAAACGGGCCTGCCGGTCCGGGTGGCCGATGATCCCCTATCGACGGTAGTCATTGGGTCAGGGATGATCTTCGAGCATCCCGACATAATGAAAGACATCTTCGTCAGAGCGGATTGACCACCCATGATACGGATGCCCTTTTCGGGGTGAACCTCCACCGCGCTCCAATCAAATGCCTCGATACACACGCGAGATAGCCATATTTTTAGTAATTTTCGGATCGGGCATCATCATACTCTTTTCCGCCTTTTCCAAGGGGCGGGAAGCGGGACCCGCGTCTCGTCCCTTTTACCAAGTCTTTAAGCCGGTGATGGAAGCTTTCGGGGGCGTGACCGGAGGGGGCCGAGACCTTTGGCGCCATTACCTTTGGCTGGTGGATGCGGGCAAGGAAAACGAGCGATTGAAACAAGAGTTGGATCGCATGAGGTCGCGTCAAACCGTCCTCCTGGGTAGAGAACGCGAGCACAAACGACTGAAGCAGTTGCTCGATCTGAAAGAACGACACGAGTTCCCGTCCCTTGCCGCGATGATAATCGGAGAAGACGCGGTGGGATGGTACAGGATGATTTTGATAAGCCGCGGATCGGAAGACGGGGTCAAGGCGGGAATGCCTGCCGCCACGGCGGAGGGGCTCGTGGGTAAAGTCGCATCGACATCCCCGAATACCGCAAAAATATTATTGATAACGGACCCAAATTCGTCCGTGGATTGCAGAGTGGGACGAACGCGGGACAGGGGAATTCTTAGCGGATTGCTCGACGGGGGATGTATTCTGCGCTACGTGGATGTCAAATCAACCATGAAGCCGGGTGACGACGTGGAGACTTCCGGTCTGGACGGTATGGTCCCGAAGGGACTGGCGGTAGGCCGGATCAAGTCCGTAACGCGCAGCTCCCGAGGGATGTTTCTGGAGGCCGTTGTGGAGCCTGCCGCGGATTTCCGGAAGATGGAAGAGGTGCTTGTGGTGCTCGGTCATGAAGGCGGATTCGACGTTCGTCCAGGCTTGGAGGACATGCGTTGAAGGACATGGTGTTCCTCACGTTCGCCGCCGTCGTCGTGCTGGGGGCTCAGGCCACCTCGTTGGGTTTCATCTTCCCCATGGAATACAAGCCGGACATATTCATGGTACTCGTGATTTGGGCCGGTTTGACCACCGAGTTCCGGTCCGGCCTGGGACTCGCTTTTCTCGGGGGACTGGCAATGGATTTGTTGTCGGGTTCTCCCATCGGACTGCTTGCCTTGATTTACACGGCTTCGGCACTCTTATGTCACCAAGTGAGGACCGGTTTTAGAACCGATGTTCCCGCGGGTAAAATAGGCATAGTGATTCTCGCGGTTTTGGCGTCCGGATTTGTGGTGGTGCTTTCGCGGCGGTTCGGCGGACCCCTGGGGTTCGGGTGGCCCTCGGCGGGCCGGATAGTGGTGAGGGCTCTTGTCTCGGGTATGGTCGCGGCGTTGCTCCTACCCGTCCTTGATCGGTCTTACCGGGGGTTCGGCCGCGTAGTGGGAGGCCGCGGCGCCACGGACAGGTGATTGATCGATGAACACCTTCAGTCAGCCGCCGAGCACTTCCGACTACTTCAGAAACAGGGCGTTCGCAGCTGCGGCCGTTATGTTTCTGATAATGGGTGTTTTGGCCGCGCGGCTATGGCAACTCCAATTGATCCAGGGCGAGGCTTATGTGGAAATGGCCCGTGAAAACAGGATGCGAGTGCTTCGCCTCCTGCCGTCACGGGGACAAATCCTTGACGTCAAGGGCCAGGTTCTGGCCGATAACCGCCCCAGTTTCACCTTGTCGATCATCCCCGCGGAACTGGACAATCCCCGGGAACTGGTGCAGGCCTGTGCCCCGGTTTTGGGAATCACTCCGGAAAGGATCCGCAGACTTGTGGAGAAGGCTCAATCGCTTCCTCGCTTCATGGCCTGTCCGGTCAAACGTAACCTTACTCTGGAGCAAGTCTCACTCATCAAATCCCGAACCGCAAATCTCAAAGGCGTGGTCATCGAGACTCGACCACAGCGCGTATATCCCTTCGGCGAAAGCCTGTGCCATGTAATCGGCACGCTGGGCGAGATATCGGCCAAGGAACTTCCCCAGGTCGCCCAACTCGGGTACCGTCCAGGGGACGTTATCGGCAAGTCCGGACTGGAAAAGGAGTACGAGCCGCACCTCAAGGGCGTCGAGGGTTGGGAGCAAATCGAGATAGATGCCAAGGGCCGACAACTGGCGGCTCTTCGACGTACCGAACCCAAGCTGGGCGCGGACCTGATATTGACTGTCGATGCATCGCTTCAAAGGTTCATCGAGGAGTCGTTCGTGCATCGTGTCGGCTCGGTCATCGCTCTGGACCCGGACACGGGTCATGTACTGGCTATGGTCAGCAAGCCGGGATTCGATCTTAACCTTTTTACCCCGACCATCAGCTCCAGGGAATGGTCGGAGCTCAGGAACGACCCGTTAAATCCCTTGGAAAACCGCTCCATTCGAGGGCTCTATTCACCAGCCAGCACCTTCAAAATCGTAATGGCTTCCGCAGGGTTATCGGATGGGGCCATCACCCCTGCCGATAAGTACGTCTGCGAAGGGAAACTGGAAATAGGCGGTCACACGTACCGGTGCGTGAACCAGTCCGGCCATGGAAAACTGGGGTTGCACCGTGCGATTGTGGAGTCGTGCGATACCTATTTTTACTCGCTGGGACTAAAACTGGGCGGCGACAAGATAGCCCGTCATGCTCTGCTGTTCGGTTTCGGCAAACCTACCGGCCTGGGTTTACCGGGTGAGCTTCCCGGCTTGGTTCCGAATTCCGCGTGGAAGCGACGCACCTACGGTGAACCATGGAAGGATGGGGAAAGCGTCACCTTTGCCATAGGGCAAGGTTACTTCGTTTGCACCCCAATACAACTGGCGATGATGACTGCCGCAATAGCCAACGGAGGCAGGCTGCTCAAGCCCACAATAGTGCAGGGCATTCGCAATCCGGACGGCAGCGCTCTGTATAGCCACGAACCGGCGACTCTATGGACCGTTCCTCTGAAACCCGAGCATCTGACCGTGCTCAAGTCCGCCATGAGAGGGGTCGTCACGGAGCCCGGCGGCACCGGAAAGCGGGCAGCGGTCCCCGGATTGCGCGTTTCCGGCAAAACGGGCACCTCTCAAGTCGTCCGCATAAGGGACGGTGCCGTAGACAATGAAGTGGTTCCATACCACGAACGTACTCACGCGATCTTCGTCGGGTACGTGGATGGAGGCCCCAAGAAAATTGCGGTCGTAGTGGTCGTCGAACACGGAGGCCAAGGAGGACTTGTGGCGGCCCCCCTTGCGCGGGCAATCATAGCGAGGTATTACGGAATGCCTGATCCGGGGGACCCGGTCCGGTCCGGCGCAGCACCGTGACTTGATGTGGAAACGCATACGCGCCGCCCCGTAAAACCCCAAGACGTGGTGATCATGCCGCTTGCCGATAAAATGACCGTACGTATGCCCATCTTGGCCGAGTGGCCGCTCATATGCCTGTGCCTAATCCTATCGGGCATCGGTTTGGTGCTCATTTACAGCTCCACGGTCCCTCTGGGGGATGCCGGCAAGACGTTTCTCTACAAACAAATGATGTGGCTGAGCATGGGGCTGGTACTCATGGCCCTCGGCACGTTGTCGGACTATCATGTGCTTGAACGTTGGGGAATGTGGTTCTACATCGGCATCATCGTTGCGCTGGTAGTCGTGTGGGGCGCGGGAAAGGTAATCGGGGGATCCCGACGCTGGATAGAGATAGGGTTCATGAGATTTCAGCCTTCCGAGTTCGCGAAACTGGCCGTGGTAGTGGTGCTGGCCAAGTATTTTCATACGCGATGCGGTAGACACGGTGAAGATGTGCGGGAACTTTTCGAGCCCCTCCTTCTGACCGCCATTCCGGTATTACTCGTATTAGTACAGCCGGACTTGGGGACGGCCGGCATCATCGTGTTGGTGGCCTTGTCCATGGCCTGTTTCGCGGGGATCGGTCGTCGGGCCCTGAAGTGGGTAATGGGCGTATTGCTGGTCATCCTGCCGGTTCTGGTATTCATGGGCGACAGTATTCTGATGGACTATCAAAAGCGCAGACTTCTTACATACGTCAATCCCGACCATGATCCCCTGGGGGCCGGGTACCACATCATACAGTCCCAAATTGCCATTGGGGCCGGGGGCTTCTTCGGCCAGGGCTTCCTACAGGGCACGCAAAACCAGTTGATGTTCCTGCCGGTGAAGCACACGGACTTCATCTTTTCCATCCTGGCGGAGGAATGGGGATTCTTGGGTTGTGCCGCAGTCCTGAGCCTCTACGGGGCCGTGTTCCTCCGAGGGTTGGCCGTGGCCGCAGGGGCCCGGGACCATTTCGGGGCGCTTCTAACTTTCGGATGCACATCGGTGCTCTTCTGGCACGTCACCGTGAACGCAGGCATGGTAATGGGACTCCTGCCGGTGGTCGGCGTGCCCTTGAGCTTCATAAGCTACGGCGGGTCGTCGCTTATGGCCTCATACATGGCGATCTCGGCAATAGCCAATGTGAGCTCCAGAAGATTCACTTACTAGCTCTTTTCAACCGTGCGCCGGCAATAAGTCCTTGAAACGCCATGAACCTTGTGTTAAGGAGGATTAGCGGTAACGGCCCGGCCGAGGAATACTACTGTGCCCTACGAACCTGGAGGGGACATGTTCCGATCTCGATTTGGGAAATCCAAGAGCGACGCCGTAACCGGGTTCCTCGGAAGCCGGACGGAATTCACGGGAAAGCTGTCATTTTCAGGTACGGTACACCTGGACGGACATTTCCAGGGAGAAATAATCAGCCGAGGTACCCTTGTGGTGGGCGGTGAATCGGTAGTCCATGCGCAGATTCAAGCCGCGGTGCTCAAGATAGCCGGTGAAGTGCGCGGAGATTTGACCGCCACGGAACGGATCGAGATTTTTCCGCCGGCGAAGGTGTACGGGAGCATCCGAACGCCGTGTCTGGTGGTCGAAGAGGGCGGCTTTTTCGAGGGTACGTGTTTTATGTCGTCGGTCAAGGAGATTATCCCGGCCCTCGCGGAACCGACCCCCGGGGACGTGACCGACGAGGAATCGATCGAGGCGATAAGCGCCGAGCCATGGCCCCCGGCCTATGGGGAAGAGATAGCGTTGGAGGACGACCTCCCCGTGGAGCCTAGCCAACCGAAAGCCAGATAGCAGGTCCCGTCCGATTCTTCAAGTTTTCTGCAGGACAAAAAGCCTTGACACTATTACCCCAGGGTGTTACACTTCCAAGTCATCTTTGGTTTGGGTTCCGAATCATATCCTTCCAGAAGCATATCAGCCAGTTAGAGGTCAGCAACCGCCGGGGGACGGTTTGAGCCCCCCGGCAGGTGACAACCTAACAAATCCGGGAGTTTGCGCCAGTGATCAGTGTTAACTTTACTTTAGTTATTCAGGTGATCAACTTCATCGTGCTCCTCCTTGTTCTGAACGCCATTCTCTACAAGCCCGTCTTGGCTAAGATTCGGGAGAGAGAGAATCGGATCAAGGAAGGCCGTGAAAAAGCCGCAGAGCTCGAAAGGCAGGTTCAGGACCATGAGGCCCGACACGCCGCAGAGCTCGGGAAGGCCAAACAAACGGCGGCCCAAGAAAAAGCCGCCCTCCTAGCCGAAGCCAAGAAGAAAGAGGCCGACGTCCTCGATAAGGCAAGGGC
>JAZDOF010000064.1:0-2528 GCA_043799015.1 Pseudomonadota bacterium
CTTCGGGTTCGTTGTCTCCGGGTCCCACTTGAGGAGCTTATTGTCACGATCTATGCAGGAGATCTTCCGAAACATCGTTTTGATACCGTCGTGGAGCCGAATCCAGTTCCCTTCCTTGAAACCGCTTACACTGGCCACGGCAACCTCTGAATATTGGTCAGTGTACTCCGAACAGGCCACACTCGTTGCGGATTCGTCGTTGAAGCCGAGTTTGCTCAGGATGTCGCTCGTATCCAGAGCATCAAGCGCGATCTTGGAGTTGACCTCACTCGATCGAGATATTATGGCGAGTTTGTCGTTCCGAACCAGCACGACAGCTTTGTCTCCAACTTTGCTACGTATCCTGCTGGCGACCTCTTCTAACGAAACACTTTCGGGGCGACGAAGATCCTTGATGTTGATCTCCACAGCATAAAGGGGCGACTCATCTACTGTGACTTTGAAGGACCATGTTGATCCATTCGGAGGGCCCGACAGATTAATTGGTGCCTTGTGTTCCACAGACTCGATACGGCCATGCGTGCATCCGTTAAGATTCGCGGCCAGCTTGATTGACACCAAGGGCTTGGAGAAGATCCGGACGGACAAGCTGTTTCCCCATTCTCCCTTGTCCTCGTCGCCGCGGTACCCTGCGGTGATCTTCAGTTTACTTTTTGACTCGTAGATGCACAAGTTATCCATCGAAGCGGCACTACCATCCCTCCCTTTCATGCGGGCGATGTACGCCTCCCTTCCTCCATTGAGGAAGAACCCCTCCACACAGTAAGCCCCGTAGAAACCCGGGTGATGACCGCCGAATCGTTCGACAAACTGCTGAAAGCTGGATACGCGAACCGCATCGCCTGTGGGGCCTCGTCTCGTGAGCACCACAAACCCGGCTACGGATGTCGGTGCGCCAACAATGGCTGGGGCAGACTTTCCGTCGGTTTCAATGACGTTGACGCCGATATTGTAGGACATGGAGTTCTCCTTTCCCGGTCAACTTCAGGGCTAACGACCAGCCTCGGTGTGTGGTGGAGCAACCAACTCCGGCGCTTCCGAGCGGCCTTGATGGTCAACGGCTATGCTGATTTTTCTTGGGAAAGACACATGGCGCCCTTCCCCGGCTTCCATTGAGCTGGTCACTCTATAGAACAGCGGCTGTTCTCCTAACGGCACTAGAGAAGCGCATTGATCCAACGAGAGATGAAACGGTTCGACACTCAAAGCTTCACCATTGACCCAGAGGTAAGGCCGGCTCCCAAGGTCGAAGAGTATTTGTTCCAGGATTTGCGTGGAGTGGGCCCTTTCCGCAGCCTGCACCCGGATGCAGTAGTCCAGATTGATTTCCCACGGCGCAGGCCGCACACAGGCACCGGTATCTTCGTAGTTGTCGACGACCTCGACACTCCCTTGGGGCTTGCCAAGAAAACGCACCGACCAAGGTGTTATCAGAATCACGACTGGATTGGTCAGAGGCTCTTGGTACGTTTTTCCTACCACTGCCGGCACCCGCGTCGGCTTTCCTTGTACAAGAACTGGAAATCGATTGTTCAATCGCTCCAAAAGGGCCGTTTCCACATCCGTAATGGGTTCCGGCCTGGTAAGGACAAATCCCCCCATGGCGGCTTTGAACGCGCGCCCAGGCTCGCAGTTGCAGAGACGAATCAACGCGATCTTGTTTAGAGCGTTGCGGGGGTGGACTTGGGCACGTAGCTTTAACCGATGCAACTCCCACCTATCGGGGCTGGTAACCGGCAGGGCTCGTTTCCATACGAAGTTGGGCGCACTCGCATTTGTTTCAGCCACCCCGATCTTGACGTAGAAGGGGTGGTTTCCGCTCGGTCCCGCCGGTCTATTGCTCATGAACCAGAATCTCAGTTCCTCAAAGTCGCCGGTTTCAAGCACAGGCTCAATCTTGGTCTCTATGTATGACTCCTCTTGAGAATCACCGGTGAATTCCAAGGTGACCCATGAATCGTCGTCGCCACGTCGGTCGGGCCCTTCGGATGCAGTGATCGTCCACTTATCGGAAGGGACTTTGTTCCATCTATGGGCCTGGAGTTGCAGGGGCTTGCCACTCATACCGGTACCCCGGAAAGCGCGCGCGCTGGTCTTTGGTATGACGTTCTTGCCTGGTCATCCCTGTTCTTCAACTTGGTTCTCCGCGTGGCTTTCAGCACAATGAAACCGCCCAGGCCCCATATGGACGACAACGCGACTTGGGTATCTTGCAAAAGGCCGGGACCGGGTGGCTCAGTCGATAGACGGTCGTTTGCGGGCCACGACCCAGCCCAGACGGAAACTCCATCCGAGTTGGATTCCGTCAGCGGCACCCCACGTTCGTCAGTCACATCGGCATGAATGAACTTGGGTTTGAGGACCCATAGGATTACACATCAGTCGGCCTGGTTTTGTCTATTCGGGATATCCCTCATTCAAGTACGGTAAAACCCTCAATAGACGACCCGAGCCCGACCGACCGGTAAGAGCTGAGGGGAACAATAACGGCGTACGCCTTCATCGAGCCTATGAATCATAAGGCATGA
>JAZDOF010000542.1:0-7416 GCA_043799015.1 Pseudomonadota bacterium
ACCGCGGTAACGATCATCACGTCCGGTGAATTGTTGAACAGGGCAGTGAATCGGCCGGAAGGGCCGTCATCCGGATCCTTCTTGTCTCTGGTCCGATCTTCCATCCGGGCTCTCCCCTATGGGTCGGCGATGCGGCAATCGAGGGGCTGATCCCTCGACCGCGTCCGATGTTAGCTGATCACGATGAAAGTAGTCAATGCAGGCGCCCCCTCGGAAATCTATTTACGGCACCCACGTGTAGGCCCGAGCTCAATCTCATGCCTTGCAATCGTCGGCGTAAATATTGTGTCCCGCCTATCTTCACCGATATTGGTCGCTCGGTAGGGCCTGCGTGCCGGCCGGCCGACTGATGAGGCGGCGAAGAATACTTCACCCTATTTGCGAAATCGCCTAACAAGGCCTCCAACTCCAGCGCGACAAATCGGCTCAAAGCCCCTATGTGAGCCAGCGCTTACGACGTTTGTAGTGTTTCACGTCCCGATAGCTCTTCTTGACCCCCATTTCCGTGAGACCAAGGTAGAATTCCTTAATGTCCGCATTTTCGCTGAGTTTTTCCACCGTGTCGTCCAGGACGATTCGTCCGTTTTCCATGACGTAGCCGTGGTCCGCTATGCTGAGGGCCATCCGCGCGTTCTGCTCGACAAGGAGTATGGTAACTTTTTGTTCGCCGTTGAGCCGTTGAATGATCTCAAAAATTTCGCCCACCAGCATGGGGCTTAGTCCCATGGAAGGTTCATCCAACAACATCAGTCGCGGATGGGCCATGAGACCGCGGCCTATTACGAGCATCTGCTGCTCTCCGCCGCTGATGTAGCCGGCCTGAAAATTTCTCCGTTGTACTAAACGAGGGAAGTAGTGGTAGACCATTTCCAAATCCGTTTTGACCTGTTTGCGAGACTTAACGGTATGGGCTCCCACGATCAGGTTCTCCTCTACGGTGAGGTCCTCAAAGGCCTGTCTCCCCTCCATTACTTGAAAAATCCCTTTTCTCACGATTTTTTCCGGGTCTGTCCGGTCGATGCGCTCCCCCATGAAGGTTATGGAACCATCCGTGATTTCTCCGTTTTCCGATTTGAGCAGCCCGGATATGGCCTTGAGGGTAGTGCTCTTGCCCGCTCCGTTGTTCCCGAGCAAGGCAACTATTTGGCCTTCTTCGACCTTGAGAGAGAGACCTTTCAGCACCAAAACGACCTGGTGGTAGATGACCTCGATGTTGTTGACCTCCAGCATGGTTGCCATGTTCTTAAGCCCCCAACCTGGAATAAGTCAGGTCGTGAACGCCGAGGTATGCCTTGATGACCATTTCGTTACTGCGGATCTCCGAGGGGAGCCCTTCCGCGATTTTCACTCCGAAGTCCAGAACGCAAACCCGGTCCGATATATCCATGACGACTCCCATATCGTGTTCGATGAGTATTATCGTCACGCCCCATTCATCGTGGATATCCAGGATAAACCGCGCGATATCCTCGGTTTCTTCGAGGTTCATGCCGGTTACCGGTTCGTCCAAGAGTAACAGCTTGGGCTTCATGGCAAGTGCGCGGGCCAGTTCAACTCTTTTTTGGAGTCCATAGGGAAGAGATCCGACTTTCTTCTTTCTAATGTGCTGGATCTCGAGAAGGTCGATAATCCGTTCCTCTATCTCCTTACGCAGCGCCAGCTCGGTTTTTCGCGCATTTCCAAAGTACAGCCCGGCCGACAGTATACCGGTGTCGATATGGACGTGCCGGCCCAGCTTTATGTTGTCAAGAACGGTCATGCCCCGAAACAATTCCACATTCTGGAACGTGCGGGCAATGCCCAGTTCCGGAATCTGGTAGGGCTTGAGCCGGGTAATGTCGGCACCATCGAAAAAAATGCTCCCGCCGCTGGGAGTGTAAAACCGGTTGATACAGTTCAGCAAACATGTCTTTCCCGCGCCGTTGGGACCTATAATAGCGAAAATCTCTCCTTTGCGAACACCGGTAGAGACATCCGAAAGCACGTTCAATCCGCCGAAGCGGAGAAACAACCCTTCAGCGCGAAGGAGGTAATCGTGGGTTTCATTTTCATTTGGATCAAGGGGCATCGTGCAGCACTCCGTGAGACCGGGAACTCGGAACCGTCCGCAGGTAGTTGAGAAACAACGTCAACCTCCCGGTACGGTCTTGATACGGACGTGTGTTTGCATACGAAAGCCGCTGCCGTCTGAATATTTGATGTCGGAGATCACCTCCAATTCCTCCCGGTCTCCGTACAAAGCCTCGACCAATTGGGAATAACGATCTTCCACGAAAGATCGCCTCACCTTGCGCGTGCGCGTCATTTCCTCATCGTCCGCGTCGAGTTCCTTGTGCAGCATCACGAATTTGCCTACCCTCGCCGCCTTGGGAAGCGTAGCGTTCACACGATTGATCTCGCCTGCAATGATATCGTAGACTTCGTCTTTCTGCGAGAGGTCGGTGTACGTGGTGTAGGTGATACGGTTGTTCTCAGCCCATTTTCCCATGTTGGCCATGTCCATGTTGATCATTCCGGCAACGTAAGGTCGGTTCTTGCCGACCACCACCGCTTCGGAGATGAACGGGCTGAACTTGAGTTTGTTTTCAATCAACTGCGGCGAGAACTTGGTGCCGTCGGAAAGTTCCATAACGTCTTTCATGCGGTCTATCATCACCAGATGCCCGTCTTCGTCGATGAGACCCTGGTCTCCCGTGCGAAGCCATCCGTCCACAAAAGCAGTTTTGCCCGCCTCGTCATTCTTGTAGTAGCCGGTGAAAACAATGGGTCCACGCACGAGGATTTCCCCCGTGTCCGATATTTTCACTTCCATGCCTGGAATGGGTTTACCGACGGTGGAAAGCTTGATATCGCCGTTTCGGTGTGCCACACAAATGCCGGCCGTCTCGGTTTGTCCGTATACCTGCTTGATATTTACCCCGAGCGCCTGGAAGAGGTTGAAGATTTCAGGCCCCAGAGCGGCCCCTCCCGTGTAGACGTTCCGCAAACGGCCCATGCCGAAGTAGTTCTTGAGCGATCGAAATAGAAAAAAGTCGCACAGCTTTTCCAATGCCGTAATCCAAGTCCCCGATCGTCCCGCGAGTTTCTGTTCGGCAAGGTAATATCCAAGGGGCATGCACAGCTTGTAAAACCATCGTTTGATCCATGCGGCGTCCTGGATCCTCACCTGAATGTCGGAACATATCTTCTCCCAGAACCGCGGAGGTGCGAAAAGGATGTCCGGAGCGATTTCGCGTATGTTTTCCGGCACCGTTTCCACTTTTTCGGGGAAGTTTACCGTGAACCCTTTGTACAAGTTCCACGATACCGCGGTCATTTGTTCGCCCACCCAAGGCAGCGGAAGGAACGATACGTGGTTGTCCGTGGGGAGGGCGGGATCTATGCCGTCGTGGTTCTCGGCCATTTTCACCATGTTGCGGTGAGACAGCATTGCCCCCTTGGGGGCTCCGGTCGTTCCCGAGGTGTAGGCGATGATCGCCGTGGTGTCTTCGGTTATCCGGTCGAGAAGGCTTTGAAATAAGATCGGTTCCTTGTCCTGCATCTTACGGCCGATCTCTCGCACTTGTTCTAGGGGAATCAGGCATGGGTCGTTGTACTGGCGCATTCCCTTCATGTCATCCACGATGACAAATCGGACCTTCGGGCAATCCTGCTTGATCTGAAGGAATTTGTCGGTCTGTTCCTGGTCCTCCACCATCAGGAAAGCGGCGTCGGAATGATCCAGCACATATTTTACCTGGTCGAGGCCGCTGTCCGGGAAAATGCCTACCGCGGCCCCTCCGACACACTGAACGGCCAGCTCCGCATATAGCCACTCGGGTCTGTTGTCGCCCAGAATGGCCAGTTTGTCGGCGGGCTTGCAACCGAGGGCCACAAGTCCCAGGGCAAGAAGCCGCACGTTTTCCAGATACTGCCACCAGTTCACGGATTGCCAGATCCCGAACTGCTTCTCCCTGATAGCAACTTTTTCAGGGCCGAACTTTCGGGCGTTTTCAACTAAGAGGTGGGGTAATGTATGGGCCATTTGATATGGGACTACTCTCATAATAGCTTGAATTTGATAAAGATCCGGCTCATATGACCGGAGGGGTCCTGATCGACCCGTTGGTGGGAAGTGTTGAGCCGGTGCGACTCGGCGAGACGTCCGGCTCAATGATGAAGAAGCCGTCTCATAGCCATCGACAAGATGATAAACGTAACGCGTTTCCGTTTACACAACACTTTTCCATGCGAGGATCGTGTTACCGTTATGCCTCCGCTTCCGGTTTTGAGACGGTCTCTGAAGCGCCGGGCCGTTCCAATGGAGCCGCAACCCGTAAAGAAAGCGCCCCGCAAGTCCGGGTCAATCCAGGGTCATCCAATCCGACGCCGGCTCAAACATCTTTTTTGCCACGTTCGCGCGCCATATCTTGGCAACGGGGAACTTGTTGTTCCTCCAGGTCAGAGGTGCGGTCAACCCGCCCGTGTCCAGGTCTTTGATGGATTGAAGGCTCTTGACGAGCGCGTCTCCATCCAAGCGACCCGTCTTATCCGCACGTTTTAGGCACTCAATGAAGATGAGACCGGTTACGAACCCTTGCATATATGAATTCGGTCTGGTGGTGACGTCGGGATAGGTCTTTTTAGTGTACTCGCGTATCTTTTTCACCATGGGCACTTCTTCCATGGCCCAATAGTTGTAAGGGTTCACGCCCAGGTACCCCTCGGCCAGCGGTCCGAGCTTTTCCAAGAGCATCTCGGTGGCCCCCCAGAACGTCCCCATGAATTTGCACTTCATTCCGAAGTCCCTGCACTGCTTGATTACGGCGGCCACGGGCGACAACACATATCCCTGAAAAATTACGTAGTCCGGTTGTTTTCGTTTCAGATCCAGCACTTGGGAGGTCACATCGACCGCTTCCACCTGGGAAACCTCTTCGGCCACCAGTTCCAGCCCCAACTTCTTGCACATTTCTCGACCAAATGGGACGGGGTCCTTGCCGAATTCCGTATCACTGTAGAAAAAGGCCACTTTGGCGCCGGGCTTTTCCTTGGCGATATACTGGAGGAGTATGCCGAACATATCCGCGTAGGTCGGTCCGGGGACAAAGATGTATGGATTGGCCTTGGCATCGGCCAGTTCGCTTGAAAACGAGGTAGAGCTGTAAAGGATTTTAAGTCGGTCCTTTATCTCGGGGCTCATGGCCTTGCCCAGTCCCGTGCTCTCTCCATACATGATCATGGGGTTGTCCCGCGTCATGATCCGCTTGAACGCCGCTGTGGCGACGTCGAGCTTGTACTGCCCATCCTCCATGATATACTCGATCTTCTTGCCGTTGATTCCACCCTCCGCGTTGCACATCATCAAGGCGTCTTTCAGGCCCGCGTCGATATTCACCCCGGCAAAGGCGAAACGGCCGGTAACCGGCTGAACCGCTCCAATCTTGATGACGTCCGCGGCCGAGCACAGGGTTTCAAAAGGCTGGAACGCCAAACCCAACATGACGAGCGCAACGGCAATACCCAAACCCTTTTTCATTTCTTACCTCCATATTATCGGTCGGATCCCACGCTGTTACATGATCAGGCGACTCAATACACCGCGGTTATTCCGCACGGTTGGAATGAATAAACGGCTTTATCAGTAGGAAAACGGCCACAGCCCGAAAAAATTCTTGATGCGCTGCCAGATTTCCGCCAATCCGTGAGGTTCAAATATGAGGAACAAGACTATCAAACCACCGAAAATCACCTCTTTCATGGGGATGAACAGTTGTCCCACGGCAGGAAACCAATGCTTGAGCGAGCTGGTTAGAACGTTTAGGGTTTCGGGCACCAAGACCATAAAAATGGCCCCGAAAATGGAACCGAGTATGCTGCCGAGACCTCCCACGATGACCATGGCCAAATATTCGATGGAAAGTGAAAATGGGAAATGCTCCGGAGTGACCACCTTGATGAAGCTCACCCACAGTCCGCCGGCTATGCCGGCATAAAACGAGCTGATGGCGAATGCCGTAAGTTTGTATCTGAAGAGGTTGATCCCCATCATTTCCGCTGCAAGATCGCGGTCTCTTATGGCCACGAACGCGCGTCCCCATTTGGTGCGAAGAAGATTCCGAGCGAATCCCACGCTAAGGGCGACAAACAGAAGGGTAATAAAATAGAAGCTCCGTTCGGTGTCGAAAAGGAAGGACCCCAAGCTCGGAGGCGGCACGTTGATCCCCCGAATACCGTGAGTAAGCGATTCCCAATGAACGAAGACCCATTCAAGAATGAACTGGGCCGCAAGCGTGGCTATGCATAGGTACAGTCCTTTTACTCGGAGTGAAGGAATACCGATGAGTATGCCCGTGAAAGCCGTTACGGCCCCTGCTGCGGGCAGTGCCAACCAGAACGACAACCCGCATCGAGTCATGAGAATGGCCGTGGTATAGCCGCCGACTCCCATGAAGGCCGCATGGCCCAGTGATATCTGTCCCGTGCATCCCGTAAGCAGGTTTAGCCCCACGGCCCCGATTACGGCAAACCCGATGATGTTGGCTATGTACATGACGTACGGGCCTGCATAGAAGGGTAATAACAGCAGGAACACCGCCAGTATGCACAGCCATATCTTCACGAAAACGGTCTGAAATATTCTTTCATCTTCTAAATACGACTCTTTGAAATCCCCTGACCGCATTGCCCTCCCTTTGGATAATCCGGAGCCGTCAAACCCTTTCGATGATGGGCTTGCCGAAAAGGCCGAATGGACGAATCATGATGATGATGACCAAAACGATGAAGGGCGCCAAATCCTTGGTTCCTCCACCGAGAATGGGATCCAGGTACAGGCCTGTGAGGTTTTCGAGGATACCTATGATAAAGCCGCCGATGATGGCACCGACGATGCTGTCGAGACCCCCGAGGATGATCACCGAAAGGACTTTCAGCCCGATGTTCCCCATGTAAATGCTGATGCCGCCGATATTGCCGATGATGATCCCCCCGATGGCCGCGGTAATAGCCGCGAAACTCCATGAAAGAGCGAACACCCGCTTCACGCTGATTCCCATGGAAAGGGCCGCCTGCTGGTTACTCGCCGTGGCCCTCATCGCCAGCCCGGTACGGGTGAAGCGAAACACCGCGGAAAAAAAGGCGGTGCAGACCAAGGCGAACAGGAAGCCCCACAGGAGACCCGATGGAATGATTGCGAACCCCAGGTCCAGAGGTTCAGGGGGAAAAATCTCAGGAAAGAAGCGGTATTCCGGTGACCAGATGATATGGGTCGCCCCTTTGAGTATGCCGGCCAAACCGATGGTGACCATGATCACGGCAATAATCGGTTCACCGATCAGAGGGCGCAAAACAATTCGTTCCAACACGATGCCGAGGACCGCCGCGAACACGATGGTAACCATTAGTGCCACAGGAAACGGAACGCCCGTTTGGGTC
>JAZDOF010000550.1:0-8113 GCA_043799015.1 Pseudomonadota bacterium
TACCCAAACAAAACGGAATCGTAAGCTCGCTCACATGAATGTGCGTAAGATATTGACGGTCTTGGCCTTGTTCTCGCTTCTGTCCACCGCGACCGGAGGCTATCTCTACTACCGCTTTGCGAGGGACTCCGCAGCCAAAGAGGCTGAAGGAGAACTCGCCGTCAAGACCCAAGTGGTGAAGGACCGAATTGATCGGCTGATTTCGGGCAGTAACATGGATGTCCGTGCCCTGGCCGTCTTCGAAGAGCTTCAGGCCGCTTTGCTGAACACCAACCCGGAAACGGTCTCTGAAGCTAACCGGATCTTGGACCATTTCGTGGAAGGTCTGGGTGATGATATTTGCTATCTTATAGATAGAAAAGGAAGAACAATAGCTTCCAGTAATCGGCATGACGCGGATAGCTCTGTCGGGATAGATTATTCTTTTCGTCCATATTTCCGTGAAGCCCTCTTGGGTAGGTCGAGCAGTTACCTGGCTCTCGGGCGGACAACCGGCCTCCGAGGCATATATTCCGCCCATCCGGTGTATCGGGCGGGCACCGAAAAGCCCTTGGGAGTTGTGGTGATCAAGTCTCCCGTAAGGGTCCTTGAGAGAGAGCTTGTGGTCGAGAGCGGAGGGATATGGCTTCTCGTCCACACTAGCGGCCTGATATTCGTTTCTACCAAACCGGTTTGGGTTCTTGACTTCCTATGGCAGCCGACACCTGCGGACATTTCACTCATTGAACGGACCGAGCAGTTCGGCAAGGGACCATGGAATTGGACCGGACTCGAAATGAAGGTTGACAACCAAGTTGTGGATAGAGCCGGGGAGGCTTTTGTGATCCAGGAGAGCAATATCGAGAGCTGCCCGGGCTGGAGGCTGGTTCACTTATACAGTCGCGGTGCCATGTCCCGCAGGCTTGTCGATCCCTTGGTGGGAGTTACGGGCTACTTGGCACTGCTTGTGTGCGGCTTGGTGTTCGCTGCGGTAATAGTACTATACCGGATGGGACGGGACGATCTGAGCAGTAGAAAGGCGGCGGAAAATGCTCTTAGGCAGAGTGAAAACAAGCTGAGAGAAATCGTAGAACACAGCACGAACGTTTTCTACCGTCACGATGCAAATCACAAACTCACGTACTTGAGCCCTCAGACCATGGAATTTCTTGACTGCGACCCCGAAGAGGCCATGGTAAAATGGATGGAATTCACCACCGACAATCCTATCAATATTCATGCCTTAGAAGTCACTCAGAAGGCCGTCGACACGGGCATGCGTCAGCCTCCCTATTTGCTTGAGTTGCAGGGCAAGGAGGGACGTAGAATCTTGGTGGAAGCGAACGAAAGCCCGGTGGTGGTGAATGGAAAGACTGAAGCGATAGTCGGTTCCCTGACCGACGTGACGGAAAGAGTAATAAGGGAAGAAGCGCTCCAAAGGAGCGAACAGAGGTTGGAACTTGCACTTTCCGGGGCGGATCTAGGTTTGTGGGATTGGAACGTGCGGACCGGTGAAGTGGTTTTTGACCGCCGATGGGCGGAAATGCTGGGGTACTCGGTCGAAGAGATCGAACCCCATGTTCGGTCCTGGGAGAAGCTTCTCCATCCCGATGACGCGCCCTCGGTCATGCGGGCTCTCGATGCCCATCTCGACGGCACGGTTCCATTTTACGAAACTGAACATCGACTCCTGACCAAGGCGGGAGATTGGGTATGGGTCCTTGATCGAGGAAAAGTCGTGCGGCGAGATGAACAGGGAGCCGCGCTCAGAGCGGTCGGCACTCATCTGGACATCTCCGCCCGTAAATCCGCCGAGATGGCCCTGCGACGGTCTGAGGAGAAGTACAGAAAGATCCTTGAGACAATTGCCGATGGATACCACGAGGTGGATCTCAAAGGCAATCTTACCCTCGTCAATGATTCTTTTCTTGAGATTCTCGGATACTCGCGGGATGAGCTTATCGGCATGAGCTACCGAGACCTTATGGACGACAATAACGCGGTGGAGATCTTCGAGGCCTACAACGCTGTTTTTAGGTCGGGCGTCTCCAATCCGGAGTTCTCCTACCGGGTGTCACGAAAAGACGGCATCATAAGGGACGTCTCCGTTTCCATCGCCATCATGAGGGACTCGGACGGAACTCCGATGGGATTCCGGGGCATTTTCAGGGATATTACCGAACGCAGGCATTTGGAGGAACAGTTACGCCAGGCGGTAAAGATGGAAGCAATCGGGAGGCTGGCCGGGGGTATAGCCCACGACTTCAACAATTTGCTCACCGCGATTATGGGCTACACGACCATGCTCGAACTCGACATCGGAAAGGAGACGAAAGGCCGGAGAAAACTGGATCAGATCAATCGTGCGGCCTCGAGAGCGGCCGACCTTACGAAACAGCTATTGGCCTATAGTCGCAAACAAGTGTTGGATGTGAGCACAGTGAGCCTGAACGATCTGGTCGGAGACATCGAGAGCATGCTGAGGAGGCTCATAGGGGAGGATATTGAGTTGAACACTCGGCTGGAGCCGGGAATCGGCAACGTGAGGGCCGATCAGGCACAGTTGGAGCAAGTTGTTGTGAACCTCGCCGTCAATGCGAGAGACGCCATGCCCAAAGGGGGAACTCTCACCATCGAAACCGGCGAAGTGGTGCTGGACGAGAGCTATTGCCTTGCCCACACGGAAGTCAAGCCGGGAGAATATGTGATGCTTTGTGTCGGCGATACGGGGCACGGCATGACTCAGGAGACCTGTAATCGAGCCTTCGATCCGTTTTTCACCACCAAGGAGAAGGGTGTCGGCACGGGATTGGGGCTGTCCACCGTATACGGGATAATAAAACAACATGGTGGACACGTAGCCGTGTATAGTGAGCAAGGACGCGGAACGACCTTCAAAGTCTATCTACCCCGCGCCGACGAACCGGTAGATGCCCGGCGCCCGGAAAAACGAACGGGGGACAGGCAGTTCGGAACGGAGACCATTCTCTTGGTGGAAGATGAGGATGCCGTAAGGGAGATAACCGGCGAGGCGCTGGAAATGCTCGGTTATCGTGTCTTGGTAGCCGCTTCGCCGTCATCTGCCGTTGACATTTCAGCGAACCATACAGGCCCCATCCACCTCCTCCTCACGGACGTCGTCTTGCCCCAGATGGACGGGAGAACCCTATATGAAAGTCTCGCAACGAAGCGACCGGGGATGAAAGTGCTGTACGTATCCGGGTACACGGAGAATTTCATCGTGCATCGGGGAATTCTGGACCCCGAGGTAAGTTTCTTGCAGAAACCTTTTACCATGGACGGCATCGCCGCTAAAATCAGGGTGATTTTGGATCAAGGGTAAGACGTGAAAACGGCTTCTTGAAGCCGTCGTCAACCCTTCCCAAGCATAATCCGGGGACATGAGAAATGAAATCATCTACTGGAGCCGTCGTTACCCGGCACCACCCATCCCATTCACATTCATGAGGAACCTGCGTGTCATGAACAACTAGGATCTATGCGGTATCGCGATAGGCTCCGAGGCACTTCCTGACAGCCAACAACATCTCCTTAATATCGAAAGGCTTACTTACAAACCCCGCAGCTCCGCTTTCGCGAGCTTCTTTCGCCGGCCCATCGGCTGCGTATCCGCTTGCAATCAAGACTTTGACGTGAGGGTTGATCTTGAGCAATTCTGCAAGGCATTTGCCGCCGCTCATCTCAGGCATGATGAGATCCAAGACGACCAGGGATATTGAGTGTCCCGTGCTCCGATAGATTTCAAGCGCCTCTCGGCCGTTGGATGCCGTAAGCACGTTGTAGCCGGCCATCTCGAGCATTTCCGCCCCTAGAATTCGGACGGCATCATCATCGTCCACGAGCAGCACTGTTTCGGTTCCGCCGGCGGGCATCTCCATGGTGGTGATCACGCCCGGCTGAAGCTCTTTCTCCAAAACAGGGAAGTAAATCTTGAAAGTCGTCCCTGCACCAAGCTCACTGTAAGCTGTTATGTGCGCACCGTGGGTCTTCACCACGCCGAAGACCACAGAGAGTCCAAGACCGGTTCCTTTTCCAGGTGGTTTTGTGGTGAAGAACGGCTCAAATACACGATTCAAGGTTTGTTTATCCATGCCCGTGCCCGTGTCGGAAACGGTCAACAATACATACTTTCCAGGGTTAACGTCAGGGTAGGTTCGACAGTAATCGCTACGAATGGTAACATTTCTTGTTTCAAAGACGAGCCTGCCGCCTTCCGGCATGGCGTCTCCGGCATTAATTGCCAGGTTCACGAGAATTTGCTCGATCTGCGAAGGATCGGCACTGATCGCCCATAGATCCTCTTGGACGGACATCTCAATGGAGATCATTCTGGGAATGGTCCGTCCGAGCAAATCTTCGAGTCTCCGGACTTCCTCGGTGAGATTTGTCGGCTTCATCTCCGGGAGAGCTTTTCGGCTGAACGTGAGAATTCCTTTCACCAAATTCGCGCCGTTTCCGGCAGCTCTACGGATGGCTTCCAGGGATCTGCCGGACTTCTCATCCATGCCTTCCCTCAGAAGCAGCATGTCCGCGTTTCCGAGCACCACTTGCAGCAGGTTGTTGATTTCATGCGCCACGCCGCCCGCCAGAGTGCCCATGGCCTGCATCTTTTGTGATTGAAGAAGGTTTGCTTCCATCCTCTTGCGATCGGAAATGTCTCGGACTATTCCCTCCGTTCCCAGCACTTTCCCATCTTCGTCCCGATAGAAATGAGTCGATAGTGAAGCTGTAAAAGGCGACCCACCCCTTCGCTTCAGCACGCCTTCGAAATCCGTAACCTTGCCTTGCGAATTCACGATGCGAAGAAGCTTGTCTCGTTCTTTCGGGTCGACCCAAAACGAATCAAGTGGTACACCAATCATCTCCTCCACGCTGTCATAGCCAAGAACCCTTGCTCCGGACGGGCTACTCATCAATAGCCTACCTTCGGCATCCGAACGGTAGAAGACATCTTCGATATTCTCTATCACGCTCCGGTACAGGTGCTCACTCTTCCTGAGCGCCTCTTCGGCCCGCTTGCGTTCGCTTATATCCTGAACGATCCCAATCCCTCCGAGCGCTGCTCCCTCTTTGGTCAAGATGGGAGCGAACTCACATCTTACCGGTGTGGCCTTTTGTCCCGTGACCGAGGTATAGGTATCCTCATAGTGCCCGATCCCACCCGAAAGAGCATGCCGTATGGAGGCTATGATGTTAGTATCCTTTAGATCTTTGAGGGTGTTCAACCCGATCAGCCTCTCTCTTGATGATCCTATGATTTCGACGAATTTGTCGTTGCATGCGGTAATGGTACCCGTATCGTCAAAATGAAACACTCCAAATGGAGAAAACTCAAACATCAATCTGTACTTTGTTTCAGATTCCTGAAGGGACTCCTCCATCTTCTTGCGCTCCGTGATATCAATTTCCAGACCGCTCCAAGATGTGGAACCGTCTTCCATACGTCTGGGACTCGACGCAAAGTGGGACCAGCGAATGTCGCCGGAAGGGCTGATCATTCGAACTTCGCTTTGGAAATCAGCAAGATTTTCGTTCGCCTTCTCTTCTTCACTAAAGACGCGATCTCGATCCGCCGGGAGTACTCTTCCGTAAATCAGTTGCGGGTCGTTCTCCGCTTCCGCCGACGAGCACCCATAAAAGTCTTTAACTTGCTCGCTCAAGTAGGTGAATTTCCGCGAACCATCCGGCTTTCTCACCAGTTGATAGATCATTCCGGATGGTAGATTGTCACTGATTGACCTGAGTAGGGCCTCCCGGTCCCTCAACTCCTGCTCCATCTTCTTACGTTCGGATATGTCTCGGGCTATCCCTTCCACGCCGGCGATATTGCCGTCCTTGTTTCTGAAAAACCTCGCACTCGTGGACACCCATACCTTATGACCGTCCTTATGCAATAACCCGGCTTCAAAGTCATTCACGAAGCCGTCCAGCATCATGAGCCTCATGAATTCCTGCCTTTCAGAGGGATCGGCATAGAACATCGAAATAGGACGCCCAACCCCTTCTTCGGGCTTGTAACCGGCAACTCGCTCCGAAGCGGGAGACAAGAAGGTGAAAACGCCGTTCATATCCGCTCGGTAGAACGCGTCCTGCAGATTCTCAATGATACGGCGGAACTCTTCTTCTCTCCTTCGCAATGCGTCCCCTGCGTTCTTGCGTTCGGTGATGTCTCTTATTATCGAACAGACGACGAGACGGTTCTTCAGCGTAAAGGGACTAACGGACACCTCGGCGATAAACTCCGTACCATCCTTCTTCTTGAGGCGCCGTTCAGAGACTTCGTATGCGCCCGAATGAACGACTCCGGCGAGTGCCGTCTCGGTCTTTTCGGGCTCAGCACTCAAACTGGGAACGCTCATGCCTAGGAACTCCGCCTTGGTGCCGCCCCACAGTTTCTCAGCCGCCTCGTTCGCGTCGATAATCGTCATGGTTTCGGCATCCGATAGTAGGATGGCGTCCTTTTCTCCGGAGAATATCAGTCGGTACTTCTCCTCGCTGTCCCTTAGCTCTTCCTCCGCCTTTTTTCGGTCTGTGACGTCCTTCACTACGGCGATGAAACCGATGACATCTCCCTTGTCGTTTCGTCTGTAGTTCCAGTCCGACTGGACGAATATCAGCCCACCGTCTCCAGTCCGATGAGTTCCGAACCAGGAGCTTAGGGGCGGCTGTCGGCGGGCCGCGTGGTCCAGGTAGGCCCGCATCTCCTCACGTTCAAGTTCGGATGGTTGAAAATCCGGAATCGATTTTCCAATCATTTCTTCCATCGTGAACCCGAGCATTCGGCAGTAGGCAGGGTTGGCAAAGGTCACGGTTCCGTCCCGATCCGTCTGCACTATGCCGTCGGAAACCGTTTCCACCAATTCCTTGTACTTTGCCTCGCTCTCCCTAAGTCTCCGTTCCATTTCCTTTCTGAAGAGAACGATCTCCACGGTTCTTGTTAATTCGATAGGTGATACCGGTTTGTACAAGTAGCCGTCAGGCTTCGTTTCCTTGGCTCTATCGAAGAGCCTTTGTTCCGAGTGGGCCGTCAGGTAAACAATTGCCGGGTCAAGATGCGTTCTGATCAGCCGTGCGGCCTCGATCCCGTCCATGGCTCCCCGGAGCCGGATATCCAACATAACAAGATCGGGCGAAACCGTCAGGGCTGTCTGCACCGCCTCCTCGCCGGTATCGACGATGTCGATGACTTCATACCCCGATTCCTCCAAAATTCCGGCCAAATCTTCGGCCAGTAGGAACTGGTCTTCTACGATGAGAACACGAGTTTTCCCCACGGAAGCCCCCCCTTATTTGGGTCTGCGATTAAGTCTCAGGATGATGTCTGTTCCACGATCCCGTCGCACATCAAATTGAGCACAAAGCTGCCGGGAGAATATCCTTACGAGATCAAGCCCCAACGTATTGGGTTTCTGGAATCCGGTCTCCTCGGGCAGGCCTACTCCGTTATCAGCCGTTGACAGTTCCAAGGTCGAGTCGTCGACCTCCTTCAATGTCAGGGTGATTGTCCCTGGCCCATCCCCCGGAAAAGCGCGTTTGTAGCAATTAGTCACAAGCTCGGTCACGATGCGGCCCAAGGTAGCTCCGGTCTCCAGATCCAAATTTAGCTCCGCGATCCTGGATTGAAATCGTATGTGCGACCCTACGTGGCCTAAGCGTGACGAAAGATGTTCGACTAGGCCCGAGAAATAGTCTCGGCTATTGATTTCATAGAGATTCTCAGACAATAAGAGTTGCTCATGTGCCAAGGCCATTGACCTAATCCGATCTTGTGATTCGATGAACATCATACGGTGATACTCGTCCTTGGCGTGGCGTCCCTGAAAGCCCATCAGGCTGCTCACCCATGCAAGATTGTTCTTGACCCGATGGTGTATTTCGCGAAGAAGCATCTCTCTTTCTCCGTTAAACACTCAGCAGACAACCTCGCAGCTCAAATCGCGTAGTATTTGGACCGGATCCTTCGGCAAAATGTTCTCGGTTGCCGAAACGAGAATACGCGTAGGGCCTGTGCCTTTCCAATCGTATCTCATAATCCTCTATGTACCCCCTCGGGAGTTCCAACCTGAACCAAGCCCTACCACAAGTTCGCGGTTAGTCAAGATTCCCATCTTTC
>JAZDOF010000553.1:0-9041 GCA_043799015.1 Pseudomonadota bacterium
CCTCGCGGTAATCTCCGGAGTCGACCTTTCCGGCGCTCACCTGCCGGATCTCAATTTTGCGAGACAAGGTTTGCGTGGTGCTCTATTATCAAAAGCCGACCTCACCGGGGCGAACCTGTCCGGGGCCGATCTGAGCGGGGCCAATCTCGTCGGCGCAAAGTTGAAGTCCGCAGACCTATATGGGGCGCGTCTTCGCGGGGCCGATCTATCCTCAGCGGACTTGTCCGACAGCAATTTGTCGAGGGCCGACTTGGCCTGGGCGTCGCTGGCGGGCGCGAATCTTTCCGAAGCCAATTTAAGAAACGCAAATCTCTATGGTGCCGACTTATCCGGCGCGGTCCTCTTTGAGACAATCTTGGACGGCGCGAACATGACGGGTGCCAATCTGGAGAATTCGGCCCTCATGGGCGTTCACATGGACGGCGCGAATCTCGCGTGGACCACGGGAATGGAGGAGAAGAAGGAGTAGCGGCCCAATGGGGTTGTCACTCGGACACCCTTGACACGGGTCATTGTTTCGTTGCCGGAGCCTCTGCGCTCTCAGCGCCTTCGGGTCACCGGGGGACCGGCGGACCATGGTCGTCAAAATGGTAGACGGTGCCGTCGGCCGGACCGCCCCCGTCGGAACTTTCGGCTCGAGTCAAAACCCAACGTCGCCCCCGCTTTTGCCTGAAAATGGTCCGGAGGGGACCTACGTCGCCGTGCTCCTCGCGATAACATCGCCGAACGACGAGGTTTTCTTATATCAAACGCACGCATGCATGAAGTGTGGTCCCCATGGTCGATCAACAACCTTTCAAATGCGAATACTCAGCGCTTACCATTCCCAACGATCCGGAATATGCCTCGGTTGCGGGGGCCTATGCGGCAACGGTGTCCCGGAAGGTAGGGTTTTCCGAAGCGGATTGGGCAATGATCGAACGGGGGGTTGCGAAGGCCGTATCCGTTATCATGGCGTATTCCTTCGACCCGGATCAACGGGAAAAAATGACGATATCCTGTGAGCGGGTCCCGGAAGGTCTGAAAATCGTGGTCGAGGACATGGGGTTACCCTTCGACCCCGCTTGCGGACCAGTCGGGCCCGAAGAGGCCGACGCGGTTCCCTGCCCCGGCTCGGACATGGTCGAGGTAAGGCGTTACATGGACGAGGTTTTGTTTAGAAACCTCGGACGTGAAGGCAAACGGACCATTCTTGTCAAGCACCTCAAGAATCGGACCATCGAGGATTACTACGACTCCTGCGACTTGAGTCCATATCCGGAACGGACATCCGCATCGCAGCCCGTGCATGCCGATACCGTAGACGTTACCGTCCGACGGATGCTTCCGGAGGAGGCGGTCGAGGTGTCGAAATGCATCTACAAGACGTATGGGTACTCTTACTCAAACGAACACGTATACTATCCCGACAGGGTACGGGAACTCAACAGAAGCGGTCGCATGCATACCGCCGTCGCCGTTACGAAGGACGGCCGGATAGCGGGCCAGTGCGCCCTGGTGTTTGAATCGGGGTCGTCGGAAGGACCGCAGAGTGCGGGGGGAGTATCGAAAACGCGGGTAGGCATGGCGGAACTGGCTCAGGCGGCCGTCAAACCCGAGTTTCGAGGTCAAGGGGTCCTGCGCGGCCTGACACGGTATGTTATCGAACAAGCTCGACTGGAGAATCTGGTCGGAGTATTCGCGCGCGCCGTAACGTTGCATACCTTTTCCCAGAAGGCCATACATGATTTCGGACTTCGGGATTGCGCCGTCATCATCGGCTATTTCCCTAAAACGCATAGTTTCAAGGGTATTCAGGAGCAGCTTCGTACTAGGATGACCGCCGCAGTGAGTTTCCTCCATTTGGATGGTTTGGAAGGAGCACTCGATCGAACTCCGGGGTCCCAATCCCGGGAGACGGTCTACGCTCCTCGGCACCACGGAGAAATGACGGCAAAGATATACCGGAATCTTGGTCGATACCCCCGGTTCTGCGAGCAGGCCCCCCTGGGTACGACCACCGACGAACACAATTCGGCGCTGCCGGATACGACGGAAGGCTCTGCGTCGATGAGCGTTCTCGTCCTCGCGTCATTGAGCTATGCCCGTATAGTCGTTGAGCGCTACGGTCCCACCATAGTTCGGGACGTCAAGAGAGCCCTGCGTGACCTTTGTTTGGAGCGGGTCGATGTTATCGTTCTTTTTCTTAATCTTTTCGATCCCGGTACCCACCGGATGTGCGAGGAGTTTGAAAACCTGGGGTTCTTCTTCTCGGGCGTACTTCCCTCCGGGACGGCCGGAGGGGATGCGTTGATGCTGCAATACTTGAACAATTTCGAAACGGATTATGATGAGGCAAAGCTCTATTCGGACTTCGGTCGGGAACTCCTGGGTTATGCCCGGGAACGAGACCCGAACCGCCGGTGAGCGCAAACACATTAGCGCAACAATCCGGCAGAGTTTTTAAGAATTACCTCATCCCTCGGTCTTCAAATTGCCCGGCAGCGGTCTCCCTTGAGTGGAGACCCCCATGCTGAGGATTTAAATCCATTTACAAAGCGCTCTGTTAACGGTTTTCCTCCTCAAATCGTGCAAGCCGCGCGTCTATGGATTCGAGTTTGTCCAGAATCCCCCGTAGAAGGGATTCCATGCTCACCGTCTCAATCGGCTCGGCCGGGGGCGGTGGAGCCTCGGGAATGGCCCCCGTATTCAGCATTGCCGTAGTCTTGACTTCAAGGTCACGGTCCAGAATATCGTCGTCCAGAAGCTCGTCATCAATCAACACATCGTCCGATGCCGGCTGCGGTGCGGGCTCGGGTTCCGGCGGAGACTGAGGCACCGGCGGGGGAGGAGGGGGTGCCGGAATCCTTGGGCCCAGATTCAAATGGCCGGCGGGTGTGAAAGAAAACGACGGCATCGCCGGCCGCGGCTGGGGAGGCGGCGGGGGCGGGATGTCGGGTGGCGCCGGCGCAGGCAAATCTTCTTGAGGTGATTCTTCGATTTCCAGCTTAATATCCACCGGTAGGTCTTCCGGCTGATCGGGTCGAGCTTCACCGGTTGACTCGGATTTCCCTATTTCGAGCGACGGTTCGTCGTCGATGGTAACCAGGGTGTCGGGCACATCGGCCATCAAGTCGTTAACCGTGACCTGTTGTTCGTTTTCAGCGCGTAAGACATCCTGAATATCGTCAAGAATAATGTCGTTGGTCACCGATGTGGAAGTCGATGTATCCGTTGCTCCGGCTTCCTCCACCTGTTCCGCCGTCAGGTTCTCGTCTTCCGTCGGTTGAGCCGTAACGGGGACTTCGGCGGAAGGGCCCTCCACAGGTGCGCGCTCCTCCGGTTCCCTGGCCTCCTCCGTTTCAGGCTTCGGTGAGTCCTTTGCTTCTTCGCTTCCCGCGCCGGAGGATATCCGGGAAAAGAACCGTCCGAACGTCCCAGGGCTTTCTTTTGGGGGCGTCCTATCCGGCTTGAAGAAATTGTTGAACTCGTCCTTCGTCATCCTCCCGCCTCGCCAGAGGGGCAAGAGCATCTGGGCCAATTCGGATTCCGTGGTACGGTAATCCTTGATCAACTCATGCTTGAGCGCGCCGGACCTGATTCTCTCTAAGAGGTCGTCGGCAGAAATACGATCATCCAGTCTTGCCATGGGATCATCTCCGAAGGATATGGCCGTTGCCTGAAAGTTCGGTGGTACAGCGGCACCCGGGCCGTTCGCCCAGCGTGAGGGGAAAGGAAGTAACCGACTTGCGGCAACAGAAACGGTCGTGGGGGATTATATGAAATCCTTGAGAGTCAAATCAACGTCAAATGCTTCGTCGGTTCGATACGGAAGGTTGACCCGGAAGGCCGGAGTCCTTACCATGCGTTTGTGCCGGGTTGCAGACACTCCGAAGTCACGGCGCGTCGAAGAAAAAAAAATCCGCCGAGAGGCTCGCGATGTCGCCGGTGATCGTAACCGGCGCGAACGGCTATGACCGGAAGCGGTCACGAGCGAGGATGAAGATACCTCTTGGTTGGAGTAACACGATAGGCCCGTATTCGGTCGTTTTCCTCGGTAATCGGGAAACGCCGAAGGATTCTCGTTCGGCCCTATTGAGGCCGGTTTAGGAACCAAGTTTCATGAGATACTTATTTGCCGAGACGGATCGCAATACAAGGATAAAGTGGGTTAGGGAGGGCTTGGAGGCATTCCGAACCAAGGGGGCCGCTCAGCCTGACCGTTTTGCCATGCACCCCTTTTATGACGAATTGATCTCCCAGGTGTCGGATCATTTCCTCGGGGCATGGAAGGAGCGCATGGCCGTGGTGGGGCTCGGAGGTTACGGGCGCAAGGAAATGAGCCCGTACTCCGACGTGGATTTGCTTTTCCTCAAGCCGGATGACGCGCCGGAAGGAGTCTACCGGGGCATCAGGGAAATCCTGTATATGCTTTGGGACGCCAAGATAGAGATGGGACACTCCGTCAGGACGGTCTCGGAATGTCGGCTGGAGGCCGACAAGGACCTGGCCGTACTAACGTCTCTGATGGATACGAGACACATTTGGGGTGACGCGGGGATCTATCGGAAGCTGGTTACGGAACGCGGCCGGATGCTGTTGGAGCGGGACCCGCAGGATCTGTACCTAACGGTCGAGGATGAAATACGCAAGTCCAACGAGCAATTCGGCGATACGATTTACTTGCTCGAGCCCAATGTCAAGGAAGGCCCCGGATCCCTGCGATACGTTCAGCTCATCACGTGGCTGGGGCGTATGATCTTCGGCGCGTCCGGATTGGCGGACCTCCCTTTGCTGGGGGTAAGCGGACGAAAAGGCGTGGAGGAAGTGGAGGAGGGGCTGTCGTTCCTAGCCGGGGTGAGGACCAGGCTGCACCTCTTGGCGGGTCGTCACGATGATCGCCTGCGGTTTGACGCTCAGTTCGCCATAGCCGAGCAGATGGGGTTCATTGATAGTGGCCCCGGCAAGGGGGTTGAGCATTTCATGCGCGAGTACTATCGCCATGCGGCGGTGATAGACTTTTTCGGAAGGCGGATTCGAGCCCACGCGAGGTTGTTCCTCGCCGGACGAACCGATAGGGAGAGAAAACGGCTGAAGCTGGACGATGCCTACTACATCGGCGCCGGCGGCATCAACCGGTACAACCCGGAGACGATGGAACCGGACCCGCCGGATATGTTGCGCGCATTCCTTAAAATCGCCGAAACCGGTTGCGATCTTGATATTCGACTGGCGGATAGAATCCGCACCCTATTGAGGGCCATTCACACGAGGTGGATGGACGATCCTACCGTCAACACTCTTTTCGTGGACCTTTTCAGAACCCCCGGGCACGTCTCAAAGGCCATTACGGCAGTAATGAAAACCGGATTCTTGGAGAGGTTCATCCCCCCCTTCGAGCGCGTGCGTTTCTTACGCCAGTATGACGCGTACCATCAGTATACCGTTGATCTTCATACCATGCTGGTTCTGGAGAATATCGATTCCTTTCACAGGCCGCCGGACAAATCACGCGACGTCCTTCTTCAAACCATATTTGCTCGTCTGGACAAACCGGAAGTTCTCTATCTCGGGGCTCTCTTTCACGACATCGGAAAAGGTGGAGGGCCGGGCCATGAGGTCAGGGGCGAAGAGATATCGCGCCCCATTTTGCTGCGCTTGGGATTGTCCACTGAGGACTTGGAGGACGTCTGCTTCCTCATCCGTAATCACCTTGCCATGACGCATATTGCCCTAAAAAAGGACCTTCATGACGAGGAACTCATCGGTAGGTTCGCTGAAACCGTCATAGATAAGCGACGGCTGGACATGTTGATGCTGCTCACGTACGCGGATCTCCGGGCGGTGGGGCCCACGGCGTTCAATTCGTGGAAGTCGCTTCTTCTTGAAGAATTGTATTTCAGGACCCTTGAACGGATTCACGGCGAAGGTCACGACGGGGCTGAATTGGGGCAATGGCTGCGCCAGATAAGCACTGTGGTCAGAGACATGGTCCAGGCCGGGCATCGCGGTCCCGAGCTGGAAAAATATCTCGCCGGCGCAGCGCCAAGGTATCTTCTCGATTTCTTTCCCGACGTCATTGCCGGTCATTTCTCGATCGTGAAAGATTACCTCGACGCGCATGGTACCGACACCCTACTTCCGGAGGATATCCTTGTGGGCAAGGTCGACCACCCCACTCCTCGGTATAGTGCCGTGACCCTTTTGGCCAAAGACAGAAAGGGTCTGTTCTTCAAAGAGGCCGGTACGCTCTCCGCCAATAGGATCAACATCTTGAGCGCGTGGAGTCATAGTGTGGGTTTGGGTATTGCCGTGGCAACGTTCCACGTAACGGATATTCCCGAGGGCATACTGGACGACCCGGAACGCTGGGACCACTTCTGCGACGATATGCGAAAGGTTATCAGAGGGGAAGTGGATGTGGACGAACTGGTGGCGGTGCGAAGAAGGGCCGGGAAGTTTGCTGCAAGCACCTATGCCAGGGAGCTTCTCCTTCGGGTGGAAGTGGACAACGCCGCGTCCGACAAGGCCACCATCGTCGAAGTGTACACCATCGACCGTCCGGGACTGCTCTACGACATAACGCGATGCTTGGCCGGACTGGAACTTTCCATCGTGTTGACGAAAATATCCACGGAAGCGGACCAGGTAGCGGACATCTTCTACGTGGTAGATGATCAAGGGAGGAAAATAGTGGATTTCGACCGCCTGGAAGAAATACGAACCAAGCTGAAGGATCATCTACTTGGAATACATAATGAATTCCATGCATAGTGACTCGACCAAAATGTCCTGAATACCGGTGTGATAAATTGCATGATTAATGCCATATATTGCCCGAAGGCTCATGCAGTTGCGGTCCCGTGGTTAATACCCCGGCTACCCACGGTAACCCACTCCGGGTCCTTCGGCTTCGGGGAGGGACCAACCGGACCGTTGGACGACGGACCGATCACACGGCGGCGCTTGAAAGGCAGCCGGGATACATGCTTCTTGGCGCCCTGAAGGGGCGCACCTATGGGTAGCCATGGGTTTCAACCCATGGGAACAATGAAGCGCCGCTAATTCCCCGTCGGAGCTCTCCATGGCCCCTTGTGCCCCTTCAATCATCAACCGGACCATATCGGGATATCTTGATCATTTGATAGTGGACCGCGGTCTGGCCGAACTCACTATTGAAGCGTACGCCGCGGACTTGACGGCTTTTGCCCGTTTCTTGGAAGACCGAGGGACCGATAGGACAGAGGACGTCACAAGGGAGGATATCCTCCTGTACGTGGACTTCCTCGACCGCAACGGCGCGGGAGCAAGGACCAGGGCGCGTAAGATATCGGCCATCAAGGGGCTCTTTCGGCACTTGGCCGAGAGGGACATGATCGGCGGAGACCCATCGGAGCTGATGGAAGCCCCCAGCCTGCCCAGAAAGATGCCTCAGTACCTGGAACCCGAGGAGGTGGAGCGGCTCCTGGCCGCGCGTGACGAGTCCACGCCGGAAGGTCGGCGTGACGGGACCATGGTGGAATTGCTATACGGCACCGGCCTCCGCGTTTCCGAATTGGTGAATATGGAAGTGTTCCGGGTGGACATGGAAATCGGGTGCGTGACCGTTATGGGAAAGGGATCCAAGGAAAGGGTCGTGCCCATGGGCTTGTTCGCCTCCAACGCGGTAAAGACCTATCTTGAAGAGGTGCGACCGAGGCTGCTGGCGGGTAAGCCGGCGGTGGACGCTCTCTTCGTAACCCGACGGGGCGGGGCCATGACTCGTCAGGCATTCTGGAAGATATTGAAGAAAATCTCGGCCCGGGCCGGAATCGAGAAGCCGATTTCACCTCATACCTTGCGCCACTCCTTTGCAACCCATTTGGTGCGAAACAACGCGGACCTGCGTTCCGTTCAATTGATGCTGGGGCACGCGGACATATCAACCACGGAAATCTATACCCATGTAGCCCAGGAACGACTCAAGCTTCTCCACCGCATGTGTCATCCCCGGGGATGAAGCTCAATCGAGCTCACCCCTTCAGCACGCCCATGGGCTTGATCCGGGCCGTGCGCTTAGCTATACCGGCCCTATGCACCACATCCACGACCTTGTTCACGTCCTTGTACGCGCCGGGCATCTCTTCACGAAGGGTCTTCCTTCCGGCTGATCGTGGATAGACATCGGCTTCCTCCAATTCACGCTCCATAGAACGACCTTTCGTCCGCCTTACGGCCTCGTTGCGGGACAACAGGCGGCCGGCGCCGTGACACGCGGACCCGAAGGTTTCTTCAAGGCTGCGTGGCAGACCGGCCATGATGTAGGATGCACGGCCCATATCTCCGGGTATCAGAACCGGCTGCCCGGTTAGCCTGAACCTCTCGGATAAATCCGGATGATGGGGGGGAAACGCGCGTGTCGCGCCTTTGCGATGTACACAGAGCTTTCGCTGCTTACCGTTGACCATATGGGACTCTATCTTGGCTATGTTATGACAAACGTCGTACAATAATCGTAATCCCATTTCCTTGGGCGAGAGCGCCAGCGACGTCTCCATTGCTTCCCGTGCAAGATGCATAAGGATTTGACGGTTAGCGAATGCGAAATTGGCGGCCGCGGCCATGGCGGCCAAGTATTCGCGGGCCAACGCGGATTTGAGGTTGGTGCAGGCGAGCTGCTTGTCCGGTAGGTCAAGCTTCTCCTGCCTAACGCTCTTGACCATCCTGGTCAGGAACTCATCACAGACTTGGTAGCCGAAGCCACGCGATCCGGAGTGGATCATCAAGGTGACCTGTCCCTTCTCGATACCCCAGGCCATGGCGGTGGCGGGATCGTAGATTTCGTCCACGAATCCGATCTCCACAAAATGGTTTCCGGACCCCAACGTACCAAGCTGGTCGCGTCCGCGTTCAAAGGCGCGATCGCTGGTTACCGAGTGGTCCGCGCCGTCGATTCTTCCGTGGTCTTCGATCATCTCCAGGTCGGACGCATGGCCCATCCCCCGATTGACCGCCCATTGGGCACCTTGCTTTACAACTGCGGCGAACTCCCTTTTGTCCAGCTTTATGGCTCCGCGAGACCC
>JAZDOF010000573.1:0-2169 GCA_043799015.1 Pseudomonadota bacterium
CCAGGTCCGCGTTGAAGATCTTGGACGAAAACACCGAGAGCTAGGGGACAAGGTTTTCAGGTGAGGGGAGCCTATTTCAAGAGCCGGAGTCCCAAGGATGAGCGATAACGATTGGAGAGAGACATACTCGGAAGACCCGGTTACCTACGTGTTCGAGCGGCAGGGGCAGGTAATCATTATCGCTCATGTGCCGGCACGGGTATGCGTGGAAACGGGAGAACGCTTGTTCGCTCCCGACATCGTCGAACAACTGCAACAAATAGCGTGGGAGCAAACAAAGCCGGTCCGTGTGGTACAAACACCCGTATTTGAATTCGGCCAAGGCTGACAGGGACGTGTGAGCCTCCTCACGGCCTGCTCTCACCCTATAGTCGGCTCCCACACCATCGCCTCACGTCGTGCCAGCCTTGGAAACGCTCGCTTACCGATGCGGTGGAAGATAGGTTCCATGGTCTCAGCATCAGGCCGACGCCGATGCCGGCCTCCTCGTACGACTCCGCATACTGCACGTCGTCCTCGATGATGAAGTCCACCTTGTATTCCATCAAGTAAGATTTCTTGTCCCTGTCTCCCCCGGCGATGATCATTTCCGGCACGCCCGAAATCCAGTTCAGGGCGTTGAGGTGAGACACCGCGCTGTAAAGGTCATGCCTGCCGGTTATGAACAACAGCGGTTCCCCGGTCCTGCGGTAGACGTCGACGAGGGTCTCGACAGCCCCCTCGTAAGGACTAATAACGGGTTGACGATACATCCACGCGACGGCTTCCCAAAGAGTCTCGGTACGAATTCCCAAGTTTTCCAAATCCCACGCCGCGAGGTCTTCCGTGGTAAAATCGGACCCAAGCTCGCGGTTGACGTATTCGAGCATGACTTCAATTGAGTTCAGTACCACTCCGTCGATATCAAATGCCAGTCGCATTAATGAGCCTCTCTTTTCCTTAAGATTCCGGTGTGCGCCGGCCGGGTCCCCGAGGCCAACGCATTTTGGATTAGTACCGGCGCCTGTTATATCAGTTCGGACTCCAATGGGGAAGGGAGATGGGACAAACCGCATTGGTCGAGGTGCTCTCCGCGTTGTACCGACCCGCGACATGATGGAAGGGAGCTCGCGCCGCTTGAGAAAATGCGGAGGTATGGTACAAAATAGATCGCATGCGGGATGCCCCGACCGGGCATCCCCGCCGATTCCCGGCCCCGATTCCCGAGGTGATGAGGATCGTCCCATGGAACAGGAAACAAAGCCCATAGATGCCGTACGTCTTATAGAGGGGCTTTCGACCGTATCCGACATGAAACAGCGGGGGTTCGCTTTAGCCGAACGGGTAGGGGGCTTGGACAACGAAACGATTATCGACGTCCTCGACATTATTATTGAGAAGGCCGCTCAAGGACATATGGAGTGCATGCTGGTCTACAACGGCTTCCTCATTTCCGGGGTGCTTTCCAAGGCCCTGGGGAAGCGTCGAATGTCCGAATTGGCCGCTGTGGCCCAGGATCGGGGCAGGTATCACATAGTGTCGGTATTGGTGGACCTTCCCGCCGACTTGGATGAGGAAAGACAACTACAGCCTTACGTCGAACCCGGACCGGGGGACGTACCGCTGGGCGTTCGCAAGTCCATGGCACGAAAACCGGATTTCAAGACGGTTCAGAAGATGTCGACGGACCAAGACCACAGGGTTATCGAGCTGCTGCTGAACAACCCTCGTCTTACCGAGCGTGACGTCATAAAGATCGCGTCCGCCAGGCCCGCATCATCCAAGGTGTTGGAACAAGTGTATAATCACCAGCGCTGGATAACAAGGTACAGCGTCAAGAAGGTCATCGTCATGAACCCATACACTCCCCCTTCCATCGCCGTCAGGCTCCTTGCTCTTATGAGTGTCCAGGACCTGGAGGAAATCACCGCGGATGGATTGCTCGGCCCGGAGGTGCGGAGCGCGGCCGGCGCGATGCTGCGCTGGAAACGCGTGGTTGATTCGGAGCAATGGTGCGTGCTGGAAGTTTCGGAGGAATAGCTTTAGGGTAACCGTTCACCGGGAACGACTCTTGCATCCGAAAAGACCAAACCACGAAGGCACCAAGACACGAAGAAGGAGTTGAAATGATACATGAACGCCTGTTGCCCCTCAATCGGCGTCCGACCTCGAATCCGGCAGCCGGATCGG
>JAZDOF010000576.1:0-4027 GCA_043799015.1 Pseudomonadota bacterium
GCGATCCGGCAGGCCGGAACGGATGGTGGAAGTGTCGTAAACTCTCGTGGAGGTGGATCACTATGCCGACTGAGAAAAGGTTGTCCTTTCTGGACAGAAACCTAACTCTGATCATATTCATCGCCATGGCCGCGGGGGTCGGTATCGGCTACTTGGCCCCGTCCGTGACCAAGCTCATTGCGGGACTTCAAATCGGGACAACCTCCATTCCCATCGCTGCGGGCTTGATACTCATGATGTATCCGCCCTTGGCAAAGGTTAGGTACGAGGAAATGGGGCGGGTCTTCCGCGATTGGAGAGTCCTGGCCCTCTCCTTGGTTCAGAATTGGATCGTCGGCCCCATACTGATGATTATATTGGCGATAGTGCTGCTACCCGACCGCCCGGAGTACATGGTTGGGCTGATCATGATCGGCTTGGCTCGGTGTATCGCCATGGTAATCGTGTGGAACGAATTGGCCGACGGCGACACCGAGTATTGCGCCGGGTTGGTGGCATTCAACAGCATCTTTCAGGTCCTCTTCTTCAGCGTGTACGCTTGGTTTTTCATCACCGTGCTACCTCCGTTGTTCGGCCTGGGCGGAAGTATCGTTCAGGTGAGCATGAGACAGATCGCGGAAAGCGTCTTCATCTACTTGGGCATCCCCTTCATCGGCGGGGTCGTGACGCGGTTCGTCATGCTGAAGGTGAAGGGCAAGGCCTGGTACGAGGGGACTTTTATTCCGACCATCAGCCCCATAACCCTCATAGCCCTGTTGTTCACCATCGTGGTCATGTTCAGCCTAAAGGGCAACCTGATCGTCACCATCCCGTTTGACGTCGTAAGGATAGCCGTTCCATTGTCTATCTACTTTGTGGTGATGTTCCTGGTCAGCTTCTGGATGGGACACTGGATCAGCGGTGATTATCGCAAGACCGTCACCCTTTCCTTCACCGCGGCGAGCAACAATTTCGAACTTGCCATTGCGGTGGCCATTGCCGTTTTCGGCATCAATTCAGGGCAAGCATTTGCTACGGTCATCGGCCCCCTACTTGAAGTGCCGATACTCATAAGCCTGGTCAACGTGGCGTTCAAGTTCAGGGAGAAGTACTTCACGCAGGCGTGAACGGTCCCTTTGGCGAGAGAGGGATCGAAAAGGGGAGGGCTTCCCTTCTCGATCCCGATTAAATGCCTGTATTTCAGAGTGTTATGTTCATCATGGCAGGATTTCAAACGCGTAACACATCACTCATGGCTCTTACCGTCGTCCTCGTGCTTAGTCTAGGGGCCGCCGGTTGGGGACTGTGTGTGCGAAAGGACGGAAAGTTACGGCACATTCTACTGTATTGTAAATGCGACGGTAATCGTGCCGGTGAGCCCGACGGATGCGATACTAAGAAGAGTCGGTGTCAAGGCTCGGGGTCGGGTTCGGACACGGGCCGCTTGAAATGTGATGATTGTTTCCCAGTCTCCACCGTCATGATTGCTTCCGCAAGGCCGGAATGTCGAGGTCGGAATTCCCTACCCCCCTTACCGAAGCCTCCTCTCCCGTTCCGGGAGGAGAGTATGTCGTTCATCCTGGATCCTATAGGCCACGGTAGCATCCCCGTTGGTCCTTATGTGTTCCATCCGCCGTCAAGACATCTAAGATCAACTATTTTGATCATTTGAGGCACTTCTCTCAGTCCGTGCATTTCTTCAGGTCAACGCTTCCGTAACTGCATGCTTCATTTCGGCCCCGTTTGTCCGTTGTCCGCCGACTCTGGCGGCTTTTCGTCGGGTTAGGTTCAAGCCGACCCCTCGATCGGTGCCGTCAAGAGCGGTCTCATGGGGATTCATCGGCACCGGTGCCGTTCCGGATCTATGCCCTACGGATACGATTATCCCAAATCAACGTACAATGCGAAGAACGGTCGAGAGGAGAGCCGATGCCGAAAGAGAGCCCGGAGTCCACAAATACAATTTCTGAGAAGACTCTTCTCATTGAACCATCGGAAACGCCGGGAGGTTCCAATTACTCGTTCCGGAAGGTGCCGGCGAAATTCGTCAGGTTCCTGTGGTACTTGTTCAAGAAGGTCGCCTACGTCCTATTTCTAGCCGTGGCGGTGGTCGTCCTGTTCATCGGGCTGGAAAAGGCCGCACAACTGGCCCTTACCAAGTCCCACCTGGCCGGCGTCTATCCGGGGAATCCGGAAATGGCCAAACGAGACTTCACGCGACCGGTCTCACACTATGACTATGACCTGAACCCAGGGGTATGTCTGCTCTTCAATCAGTCCAAAGGCAACCGGTACGAATACGCCAACAATGCGGGATTCAGAGATCCTCGGCCTATTTCCACCATCAAGCCGGACGATGAATTCCGTATATTCCTGACGGGAGGATCGACGGCATTCGGCCTGGGGTCATCGGGGCAGGCGGCAATGGTTACAGGGCACTACTACCTGGAGCACCGAGAAACCATAGCGTATATGCTGGAGCGCATTCTCAACGCCACGGCCCCGATACCGGGGAAGAAGATCCGCGTCTACAACACGGCGGTTTGGGGGTACTCGTATCAGCACCTACTGCTCAGATACATGACGAAGCTCCGGGACTACAAACCCGACTTGATTCTTTCACTGGACGGCGTCAACGAAATCGACCCCGTGAGCTCGCCGGAGAAGGACTGGAACTACTTCAGGCAAGGCCAATTCAACGGGATTCTTGCGAGAATGTTTTCCTACGACAGCGTTGGTCTCGGGGCGTACACCACCCTCTGGCTCAAGAACAATACTTTTCTTATGACCTTTTTGTGGCGCGGAACAGATCCCTTCTTCACTATGGAAACAGGGCTGCGCATGCACCAGGCCGGGACGCCCGGTAAAGATGCCGGTACCGCGTACGACAACAATTCTCAAGAAGAGAGATCGCAAATGGTGACCGCCAACGCGTCGGCTGTGGTACGAGTCATTGAGGATTATCACGCCGTTCTGGAGAATGATGGAGTGCCCCATATCTTTGCGCTGCAGCCGCTACTCTACCTGAGCAACAAACCGCGACACGAATTGGAGCATAAAATCGAAGGCATGGAAGAGCACCGACAATATTTCGGTGCGCCTACCGAACGAATATATAAGTACATCACGGAGAGGATAGAGTACAGCTCTCGCCATAAAGGCTATTTTCTCCTTGATTTCACGGAGTATTTTGACGACACATCCGAGATGGTCTTCACGGACTGGTGTCATATCACCGCCGGCGCCAATTACCTGATAGCTAGGGAATGTGCCAATGTCATCAAGGAGACTTTCTTGAAAATACCATTGGCGCAAGGCGATAAGGTTGAGGACAAGAGTGTCTTCTTCTGGAATCCGATCTTGACTGCCGAGGTGGTCTATGCTCCTCCCGCCGTCTCCGACGAACAAGGACCCTCGAACATTCTATCGGGATACCCCCGGTCCGCCCTATATGCCTCAAAACAAACGGATCCGGGCGATCGGCCGGAGATAGTCTTGGACCTGCACCGGGAGTTCTCTTTGAGCCGGTTACGGTTGGTTTGGGACGATGATGCGGTACCCGAGGAATGGTCGGTGGACGTCTCGCTTGACGGTAGAACCTGGAAGACGTGGGTGGAAGGCACGAACAAGGATTTGGACCGCTTTTCATCGTGGCCGGGATATGAATTCTATGGTGCGGAGCCGATTACGGCACGCTTTTTGAGGTACTTGCCTAAAAAGACCAAAGACCGGTCCATACGTCTGCGCTCGTGGAGTGTGTCCCGTTAGGAACCCGCGGAGACGCCGGATCGGCCGGACTTAATCAAGCCGTAACATTCCCCGGCCACAGTGGAGTCCAACGCGGCCGCTGCTTGACGAGTGGACGCGATTCGTGAACAATCAGGTATTCCTGGACGGCTCCCACGACATCGTCGTGCCGTGGTGACTTTGAGGTTCTACTCTTCGGACTTCGGGAACCGTCCGTCGGAACGCATATGAAAGCCGAAAGCAGGGTGCGGCATGTCAAAAGATGATCATTCGCGTATTCGAGTGGGAGACCATCAGGTCG
>JAZDOF010000582.1:0-3919 GCA_043799015.1 Pseudomonadota bacterium
GCCCTTGACGTCCACCGTCAAAGCGATCGTTATGTCTTCCCGTTTTCCCGCACCTTCTATAACACCGCGATATGGATAACGGCCGTCGGGGATCTTCTCCACGGCCCGGCGCATGCTCATTTCGGTACGGTTTATGATTTCGTCCGCAAGGCCGTCCAAATCGTCAAGGCCTTCATCCGCCAGCATCTCCGCAACTTTTTCCGCACAAACGTGATTGGAGGCAACCTGTGACCGAATGTCGCCTACGACCTCCTCGGGCGTGCGAACATTCCAGCGAATCATGTTCATCACCGATTCATTGGGTATGCCGGCCTCAAACAGCTTCAAGGGAGGGATGAACAACCCTTCTTCATGCACTTCCCTGTTATCCGACGCTACGCGACCGCCTATGTCCGAGTGGTGAAACACGCACGCCGTGAATGCAACTATTCGATCCTTATAAAATATCGGGCTCAGGACGCATACGTCGTTCAAGTGCCCCGCCAGCAGCCAAGGGTCGTTGACGATTATTACGTCGCCGGGTCGGTACTCGTCGTAGGGAAATGAATGTATGATTTTCTTAACGCCCAGCGCCATGGCGCCTGCCTGACCGGGAGTGCAAAAAGTTCCCTGGACCAACTCGTTGCCGCGGCTGTCGGTGAACATACAGGTGTAATCGTGAGCATCGCGCAATAGACTGGAAAAGGCGGTGCGGGCCACCGACGCATCGGCTTCGTCAACTATGGAAATCAACCGGCGCCAAAGAATTTCGAGGGTTATGGGATCGAACACTTTCGGCATGTTCAATTTCTCCTTGAGACGTGGAACATTCATTCCCACGAGCCGTTTATCGGGAGGTCACGTTCGGGCCCGCGGCGGCGTGCGACCCGCAGGCAGGCCGGGAATCCCGCGTCACGCTTCCGCCGGTTTATTGAAGGTAATCCACACGAATCCGTAGTCGTCCACGGCGGCCTGTGCGTCTTCCCCGACAACTATGGTGGATTCCTTTTCCTCGATAATTGCGGGGCCTGCGATTACGGCCCCTGAAAACAGCTTCAGCCGGTCCACCACGGTGAATGGGACGTATTTTCTTTGAATCAACGAATAAGCGGGACGTTGTCCTTTGATACAATCCTGCAAGGTCTCCCCGCTGCCTGTAAGGGCGGGAATTCTGAACGGCCGTTCGGGAAGGCCGGCCCGTAGTCTGAAAGTTATGAATTCCACTCGGGTATCGGGGTAAGTGCGGCCGTAAAGTCGCTTGTACGTTTCATCGAACAGGTTGCGGATTTCGGCCCGTTCCAATTCATTGAACGGCTTGTCGGGCATGGGCAAGTTGGTTTCGGCCCCTTGTCCCACGAAGCGCATATCGATGGATCGGGCAAACCGTATGCCTTGCACCTCGCCGCTCTGCGCAAGGATGGCCGAAGCCTCCTTTTCCAGTTCTGCGAACAGCTTTTCGACGGCGTTGAAGTCCGCTTCATCCAATGAGACGCGATGACTGCGCACCAGATCGAATGCGATGGGGGCCGTGAAGAAGCCCAATGCCGAGCCCACGCCGGCCAGGGGCGGTACAAGCAGCCGCGGCGCACCTATCTTGCGGGCCAGGCCGTAGGCATGCACCGGCCCTGCCCCGCCGAACGCGGCCACGGTTATGGTACTCGGGTTGCCGCCCTTTTCCGCTATGTGAGTTTTCGCCGCCGCGGCCATGGTTTCGTTTATCAGGTCATGAATACCGAAGGCCGCTTCCGTCACGGTCGTATTGAGCGGCTTCGCTATTTTTTCCTCGATTGCCCGCCTTGCGGCATCCAAATTCAGCGGCATGGTCCCGCCGAGGAAGTAGTTGGGATCCAAATAGCCTAGAATCAGGTCCGCATCCGTCACGGTGGGGTTCTCTCCCCCGAGGTCGTAACTCGCGGGCCCCGGGTCGGCCCCGGCGCTCTCCGGACCGACCTGCAGGAGCCCCATTTTGCTGATTCGGGCTATGCTGCCTCCGCCCGCGCCGATTTCCATAAGATCCACCACCGGTACCTGGATGGGCAGCCCGCTTCCCTTCTTGAAACGCTGCACGCGACCCACTTCAAAGGTTGAAACCAACCCGGCTTCTCCCTTTTGGATCAGGCAGGACTTGGCGGTGGTGCCCCCCATGTCGAAGCAGAAAATATCCTTGATGTTAAACATGCGGCCATAGTGTTGGGAGGCTATTACGGCCGCAGTAGGGCCTGATTCGATGATTCGTACCGGAAATTCGCTTGCAGTGGCCACCGTGGTGATGCTGCCGCTGGACAGCATTATGAAGAGCTTCCCTTCGAAGCCCAGGGATTGAAGACGCGAATGAAGTTTGTGAAGGTATTTTACCGTAATCGGTTTGACATAAGCATTGGTTGCCGTAGTGCAGGTTCGCTCGTACTCTCTTATTTGAGGCAATACTTCAAAGGATGCGGATACGGATAGATGGGGAGCCGATTCGTTTACCAACGCCTTAATCATCGCCTCGTGCTTGGGATTTTCGTAGGAATTGATCGTACAAATCGCCACCGACTCCACTCCCGCATCCGTGAGTGAACGCACAACCATTTTGACTTCCTCGGAGTCCAGGGCACGCAAGATGCGCCCGTCCGAGGCTATTCGTTCATCAACTTCAAGCCGCAAGGGCCTGGGGACCAACGGTTTGGGGTATTCGGCAAAGATATCGTATGCATCGTAACGTATCTCTCGACCCAACTCCAACACATCCCGGAATCCTTTGGTGGTTATCAACCCGGTACGGGCGCCCTTGCGTTCGATAATGGCATTGATGACCAAAGTGGTGCCGTGGATTATCTCGGCGACATCCGGCATAAATCCCGGAGTCTGCGTCTCCAGTCCTCTTATGCCCGTCTCTACGGCATCCGATGGGTCCGTCGGCGTGGTCAAGCATTTGTAGATTGAAAACGTGCCGGTTTCATCGTTGACGAGAACAAAGTCGGTAAACGTGCCGCCAATATCACAACCTAAGCGAAATGCTCTCTCTTTCATTATATCTCCAATGCCGACCTAGACGCCGGCAAATTACCGGCCTGCCCGATAGGTCCGCGGGCCGCCCCCTTCGGCTTAACCCGCACCATCGGATTCAAATCAGAACAAGCGTGGTTCGTTCCACTCGCCGAAAACGTCCCTAAGCACTTCGGTCATCTCGCCCACGGTCGCATACGCCCGGCAGCATTCAACCAGTGCGGGCATGACGTTGGAGCCGTCCCGCGCGGCCTGTTCCAACGCCTTGAGCGAACGGCTCACGTCCCGGTTGTTGCGGGTAAGACGCAGGGTCTTCAGTGTCGCGATCTGCGTTCCAACCCAGGAATCGTCGTATTGGTGCAATTCCACGTCCTGGGCTTCGCCTTCAGTGTATTTATTGACGCCGACCTTGGTAACTTCGCCGTTTTGGATGCTCTTTTCAAAATCATAGGCCTGCTTGGCGACTTCCTTCTGGATGTATCCGGAGGAAACGGCATGGACCATACCTCCGATTTCTTGGACCCGACTCATCTCCGCCGTGATTCTCTCTTCCATTTCCTTCGTGAGGGTCTCGATGAAGTACGAGCCTGCCAACGGGTCAACCGTATCCCTCAACCCCACTTCCTCCATGACGATCTCAAGGGTTCGCAGTGAAAGGAGCGCGGCCCGAGGCGTGGGTATCGTGTACGCTTCGTCGAAGGAACACAGTGCAGTGGTTTGTGCGCCGCTGAGCGCTGCGGCCAGTGCGTAGTACGCGCCCCGTATGATGTTGTTTTCCGGTTGTTCCTTGGTAAGCCCGCTGCCCCCGCCGCCGAAAAGGCCTCGCAGGAAAAGGTTCTTCTTGTCCTTTACGCCGTATTCTTCCTTGAGCAGCCTGGCCCAGAGTTTACGAGCGGCCCTGAACTTCGCAACTTGTTCCCACAAATTGCCGTACACATTCAGGTTGAAG
>JAZDOF010000603.1:0-2350 GCA_043799015.1 Pseudomonadota bacterium
GTCGAGAATTACGTCGGCGGCCGCAAAACAGAGGAGATTTGCATGACCGATTCCAACCATCCCCGCGAGGAGGCCGAGAACCGAGAGTTCCAAGTGGACGTTTTCCGTCCGGAGGACGCAAAAGGCGTAATCGAGCTTTTCAGGGCCGTATACGGTGAAGGTTATCCCATAAGGATGTTCTACGATGCCGATGCACTTATCCGCGCCAACCTGGAAGGAACCAACTATTCCGTGGTGGCCAGGGCGGCGGACGGGAAGATAATGGGCATTCAAAACGTGTTTCGCTCCGCTCCGTTCGCGAGAACGTACGAGGTGGGTGCCGGCCTCGTATTGCGTGAATATCGGAAATTGGGCGTCAATAACGCCATGCTTTCCTACGTTTTCGATGAATTCATCCCCGACCACGGCGGCATTGCCGAAGGATTCGGGGAACCTGTGTGCAACCATGTAATCATGCAGAAGGCCGTAGCGGAGTTCCGTTTTCGTGAAACCGCGATTGAGATCGCTCTCATGCCCGGGGGCACGTACGACAAGGAAGGCAACACCGGCGGCCGAGTAACCACGCTTCTCGCTTTTCGCAACTACCGGCCTCGACCACACCGGGTATACCTGCCGCGCTCGTACGAGGAGCAGTTGCGCTTCATGTATTCCGGGCTCACCGAACCACGAGAGTTGGCCGTTGCAGCGGATCACCCGGTTCCTGACGGACCGACTGAAGACCAAATGACCGTCTTTGATTCTGCTCAAGTCGCGAGAATAGCATTAAATGCAACCGGCACCGATTTGGACGACCGGCTTGCATCGCTGGAGGCGGATGCCTCCTCGAAAGGCGCGGTCGTATTCCAAGCATGGCTCAAGCTGACGGAACCGTGGGTGGAAGCGTCGGTGCGGACTCTTCGCCGGCGAGGCTATTTTCTGGGCGGCCTGCTGCCAAGATGGTTCGACGACGATGGGCTGCTGATGGAGAAGCTCCTGGTGGACCCCAACTTCGAGGGAATCCACTTGTATTCCGATCGCGCGAAGGTCATTCTGGACTTCGTGCGGGCGGACTGCGAACGAAAACGGTAGGCCCGAATCGAGGCCGATCCCGTCTCAGGATCGGTGCTGAGCCCAACCGTACTGAGCGGTTCGTGATTTCAAGCCTCCAGCCTTGCCGGAGGTCTCTGACTCGTGGCCAACATTTCGTGTAGGTTTTCAAATTGTTCCTTTGTCAAATGAATACACTCGTCTCCAGCACATAGAAAAACATCAGGTGGTTTGCAGTTACCCTTAGACCATTTCCGGGCGGGGCCATCGCCTATATCTCTGATATTACGATGGCATTCATCACCGGTTACGCTCTCGTCCGGTTCGATTCTACAACTCGGGAATTGCGCCATCAAATCATCAACCCGGATAACCCAATATGCAAACGGGCAGCGATCAATCACGGGCTGATAATACCGCTCTATGTGCCGGCACAACTCCACGCCTGTGGCAGCAACACATTCTGGGTCGATAACCGAAATACCTCCATTGTAGTTCTTGAAGCAGTCACTTGAGAAACGTTGACGTCTTCTATCGTATTTACAGCGATGTAGGGCTCTGACAAGTTGCATCGGCTCTCCGAAAACACCTTCAAGTAGTCCGTGGCTGCATCAAAGCCAAGATGCTCCATATAGTCCAATTCCTCAAAATCTACGCCAATTCCCCGTTCCAAGGATACATTTAGAGACAGATCCAAATTGACTCTTATTTCAAGGGTGTCTGCACCTCTGTAAAAAGCTACATATATCTCTCCCCCAGTCCCTGGAAACGAGTCGGACATTAGGCCAAGCTCCGTCCCTTGTTGATGAATACTGATGGCGCATTCCCTTACCGAAAGAGGCGCAGGTCCACCCAGCCCAAAGTCCCATCCCTCCGGCAAGGAACCAAAGGAAGTAATCTTGTCCACCACTCCATCCCCGATGGCCGGGCTAGGGTTAGATCGGGTGCGGGGAATATATTCCGTGGCTCGAACGAGGTTCCGCAGATCACCTATCATGTTAAGTCACCCGTGTAACACTTTTCCTTAACATCCTCCATCGTGAGAAGTGTCTGTCCAGTGTCCTTTTCAAACCGCGTAATAAGGTCCGTAAGGTGCAGCATCATCGTCTTGGCCGTAGTAAACGACATCTGGATTACGGCAGAAGGCGTCGGCCCGCTCTTGACTATCATGAATACATCGCTCAGACTGATTCCCACAGTCAAACCATTCACATACAGTTTGACCACGTTTGGATCTTGCATTACTCTCATCGTCTCTGTTTCTTGGGGCTCAACGACGCTAGTGGTCATATCCACCTCCAGGTCTCTCTACTTAATTCCGGCG
>JAZDOF010000605.1:0-3633 GCA_043799015.1 Pseudomonadota bacterium
CTCACCGTATGTGCCAAAACACGTACATAGCTACTCCTTTGCTAACCAGACACTTCCGGGCGGAAAATTCCAAACTCAACGTGGGGCAGGCGTTCCAGCCGGCGAATTTTCTTAGTGCGATCGCGGCAGCCGGGGTCCGGAACCCACTTGCAGCGCGGCCTCGATGTGGGAGTCCTCTGTTGCCTGTTCGGGAACCAGCAGTCGAGCTTTCATCTCGGATGCCGACGCCTTGGCCTTCGCCTCTTCGGTCTGCTTGTTCATTGCGGCCAGCGCAATACCCAAGCTGGAGGAATTGGTTCTCAGTCCTGCAAGCTGTTCGGCCTTGGCCGCTCGCTGTTGGGCCCTCTCCTTGTCGATCTCGGCCCGTTGCATCTGCCTTCTTGCGCCGTCCAACTGCTGTCGTGCGGTCTTCACCTTTTCCGCGGTCATCTGGGCCAACTGCTTAATTTCTTCGTAGAATTGTTTGGTTTCCTCGGCTTCTCGCGCTTCCCGCTCCACTTCAGGTCCAAGGGTCTCAAGCTCGCCCATAAGCTTATCGAGGCTTGCCCCCAGTTCGTTGGCCTTGGCTGTGTTGCCGGCGGCATTGGCTTCCTCGAACTGCTTGTTGAGAAGCTCCGCCGCTGACATGTACCGTGCGAAATTCTTGGCCGCGGCATCCGCCTCGGCCTGTTCCCTGTCGTACTCGGTCTTGGCCTTGCCGGCCTCGATGGTGATCTTGTCCAGTTCCTTGATCATCTCTTCGATCTCGGCCTGACTGGCAGTCTCCGGGTCCCAGGCCACGATCATCTGGGTGAAGCTCTGGCCTACCCCTCCGAGCTTTTCTTTGCCGAAAGACGTGAGAAATCCGAATATACTCGCCATCGCATGCCCTCCCTGGTCTCTTTCAGATTACTTTAATCGCAGTTTGCTGCAATTCCAAACCGGCCATGATCTGGATGGAAGCTCCATCCTCTCCTTCTATTGCGGATACAAGCAGGTATTCATCGACGCTGTCGTTGACTTTGCGCCCGTACAGCATCGAGTCGTACTTCAACATCTCGAATTTGTCCCCGTACCTGTCCAGATGCACGAACTCCGTGTAATGTATCGGGGGTATTCTGGTCAATTGATTTCCCTGAGCGTCTTGTTCCACCACCACCATAGCGTCGGCGTTCTCCCACACTCGGACATACGGGGTGCCGTCCTTCAATTGGAATTGGCTGTACCCTATGTAGCCGCTGTTTTCGTCCAGCCAGAATCCCCAGTCCTGAGGTCCGTTGGGACACACTTCGTCATACGGTAAGAAAAGTTTGCATTCCTGAATGATTTTTTTCTCGTCCGTTCCTAACTGGAGCACGTAGATTCCGACCGGTGAACTCAAGTAATAGCGATGCACTTGGTAGCCACCAATCGTGAACGCGCCGTAGGACTCGACCGTCATGTCCGTCCCCGGATGTTGGATCTTGAGATCGTCTCCGCCTAGGATAAAATCAACCTGTGAGATCTCCACGATACCGCCGAATCTTAGTCCAAGCGGCATGTCCTTGTCTATCCTGGTTTTGCCGTCCTGCTCTCTCGTTTCCCTGCGCTCATCCAATTTTTTCTGCCCGATCTTCTTGAGCAGGCTCCATGTGCTTGCCATTTGTCCTCCTTGAAACAATGGTAATCGTTCGTCAATCCTCCGGGCGATCGGCGGGCGGCGCGTCCCGATGTCAAAGCCGGGACGTTCGGCAAATACGCGCACGCGAGTATCGGAGCATTCATACGGGGGACACGGTCCAAGCTCAGCCGGCGTCCGCCATTCGCTTCTCGAGGTCCGGCTTTGTTTCGAGGACCGAGCGTGAGAGAGCCTCCATCGCCTCATTTCCGAATTTTTCCGTCCACTGACTGCGGACCACTAGGACGGCCTGCACGGCAAGGGTTTCCACCGCGTGGGTGAACAGCCATCCCTTTTGCAGTGAGGGGTACACATTCTTCGGGATCTCGGCAAATTGATACACTTGGTTGCCGTGTACATCTCTCGTATTCTTAAATCTGGGGTCGTCCAAGGCCGCCAATCGGAGGTTACCGGAAGCCTTGGCCGCTTCCTCGGCCTTCTGGAGGAATTCGCTCCTGAGTCCTCCCACAAAGAAGGCTATGGCGTTCGGGTTGCGTTCCACCTCGGACAACGCGTCGAAATACTCCGCGTTTCGAATAGGTATTTTCTTGTACTTAGCATCCTGTATGCACAGACCTTCCCACGTCAGCGCGGTACCGGACCCCTTGGGACCGACCAAGACGGTGTGCTTCTTGGGGTTTATGTCCCTTACCGACTTGACTCCGCTATCCCGGTGGGTGATCAACTGCGCGTACTCGAGGTACAGCACGCTCTGCTCAGAAACCAGTTTCTTGTTAGGATATTTCTTTTCGATAAACGCCAGCAGATCGGACTGGATGATGGCCATGTCGGCCTTGTCGTTGAGCAAAAGCTCAAGGTTCTCCAATGACCCCGTCGTTCCCACGAGCTGCACGTCGATATCCGAGGCGTGTCCCTTGAACATGTCCCCGAACCGATTGTACCAACCGCCCGGTCGTCCCGTGGCCACCCTCAAGAGAGGTTTTTCCGGGTTCTTGCTCGCGAGTACGGAGGGCGCGAGGGCCACGTTGGCAGGGACCCCCTTGGGCAGATAGCTCGGGTCCCGAGGGGTCCCTTCCATGGCCTTGACCTGCCTGTCCAATTCCGCCAGCTTGTTTTTCACGTCCGGGTTGTCCTTGGCCGTGTTGTCCATCTCACGGCGCCACTGTTGGTAACCGGGGTCGTTCTGATGATGGTACGCGGTGGCGGCGGTATTCCTATTGGAAACATTATCCAGCATCCAGTACAAGAACAGTGCGTCGAACATGCCGAAACTGGGTCGGCTGTTGTACATGTAAGGGGGAGGAGCATATCCCTGTCCGCGGTAAAATCCGTCGCGCTGCTGATAGTGATTATTATAGTCGAAGCCCGAGTAAACCTTGCCCTTATCATAAAGGGGGCTGTTCTTGTGCTGATCGGCGGCGGTCGCCCCAGGATTCTTGAACTTTTCCTGCTCGGACTTGTAACGACCCAGGGACTCTTGCGATCTCTTCTTCTGCTCCGCTTTTACAGCTTCCTTATCGAACTTGGAACCGCCGGAGAACTGCGGAGAAGCCGCCGGTGAAGCGGAAGGCTTGGCATATCCCGTAGCCGGTTGGCCGGCCGCGGGAGGTTTGGAGTAGCCGCCGGAAGACGGCTGCGTTTGGGGCGAGGTGCCTCCTAGAGTCGGCTTGGCATACCCGGAAGAGGTGGTCGCGGAACCGCCGGTCGGGGTGGATGAAGCGGCCGGTGCCGTCTCTTTGCCCAGCGATGGTTTCGCATAGCCGCTTGACGTTTGCGCTGCGGGCGGAGGCGCCTGGGCCGCCGGAGCGCTCGATGGGGCCGTACCGCCTATGGACGGCTTGGAGTAACCTGAAGAACCGGAACGGGTAGAGTCTTGATTGACCGACGGCTTCGACGAGCCCGGCATCCCCGCCCCCGCGCCCATGGTGGGCTTGGAGTAACCGGAAGAAGAAGGGGCCGTGGGTTGGGGGACCGACGATGACGGGGCCTTTTGGTCCAAGGAAGGTTTGGAGTAGCCGGAGGAGGACGGCTTGCTT
>JAZDOF010000616.1:0-2736 GCA_043799015.1 Pseudomonadota bacterium
ATATCGAATGCCGCATGGCCCAACATTCCCGATTCCAGTCGTCCATCCTCGTTGTTGATGAGCACGTAAACCTTCTTTGTTTGCGACGACGGGTCGATCGACGCCTCCACCTTGTCTACCACTCCCCTAAACGGAACGCCCTCGTGACCAAAGAATACCGCTGCCGCACCTTGACGAGCGGCACGCGCGATCCTTGCCGGCACGTTTGCCACAGCGTACACCTTGCTGGTATCAGCAATAAGGAAGAGCTGATCGAAAGGCTGTACGGATTCGTACGCATCGCGGTGCAGCGTCACAATGTGCCCGCTTAATGGTGCTTTAACTCTGCAATTGTTCAAATCTCGCAGAGCTAGATCCAGGTCTCTCTTGGATTCCCTCAGCTTGTGCCGGCCGATCTCGGCTTCGGCTTTCGCTCTAACAATCTCCTGCAGGGTGGCGGCGTCTTGGGAAATGAGGCGCTCTCGGAGGTGAAGCTCCTCCGAGGCCAAATCTTGAGCGGCCTTCTGAGCTGCGTATCGCTCTTGGGCCCGATCAGCAAGGATCGCATACAAGTCGGGCGAGATATTGAACACCATCGCCCCTGCTTCAACCAGGTCCCCCTCCTTGACGAACCTCTTCTCGATAACTCCCTTGACTTCGGCGGATACGACAGCCTGCCGGTACGGTCGAATAATTGCTCCTTCTATGCGTTCCGTGGATTCGAGCAATGGAAGCGCCGGTTCCGGTTTAACGGCTACCGGAGCCGGTTCGAAGAATGGTTCGACGCGTGCTGCGGCCAATTCGCAGCGTGCCGGGTCATCCGGAATCAGGAACGTCAGAAGAGCAAGGGCCGTTAAGAAGCCCAACAGCCTGACAGACTCTTTGCTCACCACGTCTCCTCGGCTTGCCGGTGGAAATCCTCAAGGCGGGGGTGCCGTACGCAAAGTTTTATAAAATTAGCCGGTTGTTTCTAAGGATTTATTACCTTAACATATTATTGACGTTTCTGTCAATAATGACTTGGCGAGTCGTACCGGTTGCAGCGATTGACAAAAGGTAATCGTTCACCACGACGGATGAAGAATGAACCACGAAGCGACAAGGAATCAAAGGCCGAGCTTTCAAACGGACTTTAATTTTGGCTGCCGCTATGAACATGCGGCACCGATGGGGAGACATGCATGCGGATTTGAGGTCGCGGTACAGGACGCGTTTACTTCACCGCGCTCTCCTGAAGAGCCTGCGGCAGGTTTTCCTTGGGAAGCTCCAAAGGAATGATGGTAAGGTTGCGAACGTTCTGATGAAGGGTGTTTACGGCCGTGGAAAACTCGACCTTGGTCCCTTCTTTCTGCCCGTAGAAAGCCATGATCGCTTCGGAAAGCCCCTTGAAGTAGTTCCACGGGAGAACTTCCGAGGTGCCGTGCTGCTTGATCACTTGGCGTCGCCATTCCGCCCATTGCCAAGCAAGCCGCAGCTCCGAGTCTTTGAGAGGGGGTTCATCCCCGGCCTGTCTCTTGCGCACAAAGTCCAGGTAATCCCAAATCATCCGTTCATGGCCCGGGGGCAACGAACCGGGACGGTAGCGGCCTTCGCTCATGATTGTGAGGTACCATTTAGCCATGGGCGGGAGCCACATGTCGTGAGACACCACCAGCGAAATCATGTCTGATCTGATGGAAAAGCCGCCGTCGCCCAACAGGGTGACCTTGGCCAAAGAAGGGACAAAGGGATCGCTTTTGGGGTACGTCGCTCGGTCCGAGTTTGCTTCCGCATATCCACGGTCCGAAGTGTCGCCGGTGCCCGGATTGAGAATACCCCCAAGGCTCAATCCTTTGACCGTATGGCTCCCTGTGAACGAGGTAGTACCTGCCGGCACCCCTGTACCGCTCGCTGAGGCATTCGAAGTTACTCCGGACAAACCGAACGAACTGATTTCGCCCGAGAGACCGGTCGCGGACAGGCCGGCTCCCGGATCAGCCCAATCACCACTCTCAGTTCGCTGAGAACCGCTTGCCGGCGCGGGCGTGGCGCTGAAGGGGCCGTTCGCGGGGCCGCCGGAAGGAACGGATGAAGAGCCGGTGGCGGTCCCTGTCGATGGTGTGACCGCGTCCCCGGCGTTCACCGTACCTACGGTGGGCCCGCCGGAAGGCTCGGAAGAAGAACCCTCGCCCGCCCCGGTGCCGGTCCCCGTCGATGGTGGAACCACATCACCGACTTTCACCGTACCTTCAGCGGTACCGTCACTCCTCCAAAGCTTGAAGCCGGCTCCGTCATCCGCCAGAAAAAACAGCGGATTCAGGCGGGCGAAATATATGGGAAAGCTTGATCCGTGGGCGTTGATATCTTTCAGCATGAAAGTTTCGCCCTGTGTTCCGTCGCTGCGCCAAAGTTCGTACCCGCCGGGCCCGTCGTCCGCAGCGAAGAGTAGGGAGCCATTATACTCGTTGAGGTATTTGGGTGCGCTATCCTGCTGACCAGGATTGATGTCCTTCACCATCACGGTAGCCGTGCCGTCGCTCTTCCATAGCTCGGTTCCGTGAAAACCGGCCCCGTTTCCATCGGACGCACTGAAGTAGACCTCGCCGGCGACGTTCGTGAGGTAAGCCGGCTCGCTTCCTTTGGACCCCGGATCAATGTCCTCAACCAGTAGGGTGCCGGCCGCGGTACCGTCGCTCTTCCAAAGCTCGCTTCCCGCTTTACCGTCGTCGCCGGCAAAGAAAAGAGTACCGCCGACATTCGTCAACCACGCGGGATCGC
>JAZDOF010000637.1:0-2038 GCA_043799015.1 Pseudomonadota bacterium
AGACAACCGTACCCACTCCTGGAATAAGGCCCGTGAAGAAGCCGATAGCCGTGCCCCGCGCGATGGGCATGGCCGAATCCTTGAGATCTTTCGCGGTCGGGATCAGCGATCTCATGGATGCGTTGAAGACCTGCTGCGTCCGAGCCTCGGCGGGCAGACCCGGTTTCGGGAAGAAATAGTTCTGAATGGCCATGCCGGCCGTGATGACTACCACCATCAATACGATGGCTATCATCGTCTTGGCGTCGAACGCCTTATTGGAATCGTCGTTGTTGATGCTCATAGGACCGGATCGAAACCTCCCGGATGGAATGGATTACAGCGCAGGATTCTCTTCATAGCCATTGACCCGCCGTGAACGGCCCCGTGCCGTTCTATCGCCTCGAGCGCATAAGCCGAGCACGTGGGATAGAATCGACAGGATCGGGGCTTCAACGGGGACAGAGCTACTCGGTAGAACGTTATGACGACTTTTAAAACGGCAGACGCTACCCGATTCATCGGTTTATACCGCCAGGGACGATCGGCGGAGAAGCGTTTCGAGCTGCGCGCGGCGAACCTCGAAACGATCCTCATCGGGAAAGATCACGACGACCACGTCCATGCCTCGTACCGTCCGGGATTTGACCAGGCGCCAGCACTCGGATACGACGCGCCTGGCCCGGTTCCGAGTGACGGCGTTGCCGTATTTTCGTACGGTAACGAAAACGGCGCGGGTTTCCGCGCCGCCGTTTGGCTTGACGTTGAGACGCATGCCCTTGGTGGACCAGCGTACCCCATCGTCGAACACCTTGGAAATGTCTCGTCGCGTCCGGATGCGCTCGGCCTTCCTGAATCGGAAATCACGAGCGCCCCGTTCGTCGTCCGGCACGGGGATCAGTACTTCTTTTTCTCGTCGGAAGTGCTGAGCTTGGTCCGGCCCTTGGCCCTGCGCCTCTTGATGATGAGCCGACCGCTCTTGGTCTTCATGCGGGCCCTGAAGCCGAACTTCCTGACGCGGCGGGTCCTACTGGGCTGATACGTACGCTTCATGACGATGTCTCCTCGGAATATATCCCCACGAACGGAAAAATCCGTTCGAGAGCGTTTCTCTTAACCTTAGCCGCCGGATTATAGACATTCCTCCCGGTTTGGTCAACGCATCGCCGCGGTCACCACAAGCGATTCCTGTCTATCCTCAACATTTAATCGAGCTCTGTCCCTCGATTCGGAGCCTTTTTCACTAAACTGCCACCCAAACAAAGCATTTGATTGACATTCTGGATATATTGGGACAGAGTATAGACAATTTTCATCAATACAAGAGCTTCAATAGACTAGGCCAAAGGTGGAGCGATGGGTAAATCACCGCAAAAAATCAGGATTTTCTCCGCGCTCGAAGTAGCCAACCTTTGTGGCGTGGTCAATCAAACCGCTATCAACTGGATACGGAACGGTTACCTCAAGGCCTTCATGACGCCGGGCGGCCAGTACAGGGTGTACGTCGAGGATCTCGTGGCGTTCCTCGAACAACGCGAGATGCGGGTCCCCGCCGACCTCGAGGCGAGCATTAAATCCGATGTCGACTGGTCCAGCCTGGCCATAATCGATGACGACAGGGTCCTGAACGACATCATTAAAAGGTTCTTTGAGAAAAGCGGATCTTCGTTTACTATATTACAGGCTTTCGATGGATTCGAGGCGGGAGCGCTCTTGGCGGACAAGCGACCGGGTTTCGTCATTCTCGATATAGACCTCCCCGGCCTGGACGGCAACCAGATATGCCGTAAGGTCAAGAACGACCCCAATTTCGGTAAACCTTTCGTTATAACGATCACCGGCCTCGAGAGTCCTGAAATCAAGGAGAAGGCGCTGGCGGCGGGATCCGACGCGTTCATGCCCAAACCGCTGGATTTCGATCTGCTGGGAGCGCTCGTGGCCGACTTGGCCGGGAAGGTTCGGTAGCAATATGGAAGGTAAAAAAGAAGGCCGCATCCTCGTCGTCGAAGACGAAGACGCCATCCGCCTGACGCTTCGAGACTATCTGCGGAAGAAGGGC
>JAZDOF010000648.1:0-7466 GCA_043799015.1 Pseudomonadota bacterium
AAAGAAACACATAATAGATCTGATGATAGAATCCCTAAAAGGACGAGAGGAAAAGAAGAAGGACCCCATCAAGATATGGAAGGCCGTCGCGGTGGGGTTGATCGTCTTGCTGCTGGTGGTCCTCGTTAGGCAGACCCTCAACTTGAACACGAAGTCGGCCGTGGGCGCAGTCGCGGTCGGGTGTCTCCTTTTGGTGGTGCCGGCGGCCTTCATGCTGGCTCGATCCAAGAAGAAGCCGGAAGAAGCCGATGCCGAAGCGCCACTTGCCGGTCCGGCCCCTTTGCAGGCGTTGGTAACCGACGCGCAAAGCGAGGACGAGACGCGTGAAGCCCTCAAGGTTCTGTTGGAGCTGCATAGAAGCGGCCGATTGCGGGATATGGGGAGTGCAGCGAAACGCGATGGGGGTACGACCGCCGAGTAGGTCCGGATTGATTCTCGCCTTGAGGAATCAACGCTCCAACCGCAAGTCCATTCCTTCGAACGTTAATGTGGCTTATCAACTATCTCATGTTCCGGGGTAGGACCGGCAAGCTGCCGGTCCTACCAGGGCGATTGCCTTATTCCGCCGTTTTTGGGTTATCCCCCATAGCGGAAGCTCCGGCAACCACGATAAGAAGAAGCATCGTCCGGCCCCTCGTACGCGAAACGTCGTTACGTACCCATTTCCCATGAATCGAGGTATTTCTTCTGTTCATCCGTCAAGACATCTATGCTGATGCCCATGGTTTGCAGCTTCAGCTTGGCAATATGATCGTCCAATTCTACGGGCAAACGATGAACGCCGTTGGACAATTGCTTGCCGTGACTCACCAGGTATTCCGATGCCAATGCCTGATTGGCGAAACTCATGTCCATTACGGACGAAGGATGGCCCTCCGCCGCGGCCAAATTGATCAGACGTCCCTCGCCGAGAAGGATGATGCGCCTACCATCGGGCATTGCGAACTCCTCGACGAAATCACGTACCGTACGGCGCGAAACCGACATGGCCTCCAACGCTTCGATGTCTATCTCCACATTGAAATGACCCGAATTGCATACGATGGCACCGTCCTTCATCCTCGCGAAGTGTTCCTTAGCCATCACGTGGATATCGCCGGTGACCGAGCAGAAGAAATCGCCCTTTGTCGCGGCTTCCGCGAGGGGCATCACCTGGTATCCGTCCATGGTCGCTTCCAGTGCCTTGAGAGGATTCACTTCAGTGACGATCACTCGGGCCCCCGCGCCGGAAGCCCGCATTGCAACCCCGCGACCACACCATCCGTAACCGCATACGACGAATACGCTCCCGGCCATGAGCCGGTTGGTGGACCTAAGAATGCCGTCCAGCGTGCTTTGGCCGGTCCCGTACCGGTTATCGAAAAAATGCTTGGTACTGGAATCGTTCACGGCTATCACCGGGAACAGCAGCACGCCCTTGTCGGCCATGCTCCGGAGTCGGATGACTCCCGTGGTGGTTTCCTCGGTACCGCCGATGATGTTTTCCCGTAGCGCCTGCCGCTCGGCATGGATCGTGCCCACAAGGTCCGCGCCGTCGTCCATCGTAATGTGGGGCCGTGCGTCGAGACACGCGTTGATGTGCTTGTAATAGGTATCGGTATCCTCACCCTTTATCGCAAACACGCGGAACCCGTCCGCAACAAGAGCCGAAGCGACGTCGTCCTGGGTGGAAAGAGGATTGGACGCGCAAACGTACACATCGGCTCCACCGGCCCGTAACGTGTGGGCCAACGCGGCGGTCTCGGTGGTAACGTGCAGACAAGCGGCTATTATTACGCCCTTCAGCGGCTTTTCATTCTCGAAACGGTCCCGGATCGAGCGGAGCACGGGCATGGTCATTTCCGCCCATGCGATGCGGTTCTTGCCCTTTTCCGCTAGGGACATGTCCTTGACGTGATATTCCATTTGGTCTCCTTGGAATCGATTATCGTCATTGTCAAAAGCATGGTCCGAAACAGCCAAATCCCCCCCAACCCCTCTTTAGAAAAGAGAGGCAGGGGGGATTTCTCGTGGACCAATCACCTTAACTTAACGCCTATGCCCCCTTTACCGTGCACCCAGTAACTAGGGGGCGGGCAAAATGCCTCATAGGGACGCACGATTACCCCCTCTTTATAAAAAGAGGCAGGGTGGATTTTCCAGTGGTCCTGCGGATATGCCCGCGCGCGTCAAATACCGGCAAGGGCCTTGATCTCCTCGGTGCGGTTCGTCTTCTCCCAAGTGAAGTCGGGGTCTTCCTTCCCGAAGTGGCCGTCGGAGGACGTCTTCTTGTATATGGGTCTGAGAAGATGCAGGTAATCTATGATGCCGGCCGGTTTGAAGCTGAACAGCTTTTGGACTATTTCCAGGATGTTTTCGTCAGGCATACGGCCGGTGCCGCGGGTATCGACGCTGATGGACACCGGTTCCGGGTACCCGATGCAGTATGCCACTTGGATGAGACACTTCTTTGCCAGGCCTGCCGCAACTATATTCTTTGCGACGTGTCGAGCCATGTACGATGCGGACCGATCGACCTTGGTGGGGTCCTTTCCTGAAAAGGCACCGCCGCCGTGTGCGCCGTAACCGCCGTACGTGTCCACGATGATTTTCCGGCCGGTGAGCCCGCAATCCCCCATCGGACCGCCTATGACGAAACGCCCGGTGGCGTTGATGAGAACGCGTGTGTCGGGGTCCATTAATCGACCCGGAATTACCTTCTTGATCACCTCTTCGATGATTCCTTCCTTAATACGGTCGTAGGTAACGTCCGGATCGTGCTGCGCGGCGATGACTATGGTGTGGACCCTCGATGGAAGGCCGTTCTCGTACTCCACCGTTACCTGGGACTTACCGTCGGGGCGAAGGAAATCCAATATCCCGTTCTTCCTCACAACGGCCATTTTGCGGGTCAATTGATGGGCGTACTGAATCGCCATCGGCATCAGTTCCGGCGTCTCGTTTACCGCGTATCCGAACATCAGGCCTTGGTCGCCCGCGCCCTGTTCGGTGAAAAGGCCTTCTCCCTCCGTTACGCCCATGGAAATGTCGGGTGACTGTTTATCCAAGGTCACGATCACGGCACAGGTGTCCGCGTCGAAGCCCATGGCCGAATCCGTGTACCCGATGGACCTGATGGACTTGCGTACTAGATCGGGGATATCGACGACGGCCTTGGTGGTGATTTCTCCGGCTACGAGACAAAGACCGGTGGTGACGAGCGCCTCGCAGGCCACTCGTGACTTGGTATCCTGTTCGAGCATAGCGTCTAGGACGGAATCGGAAATCCTGTCCGCAATTTTGTCCGGATGCCCTTCCGTAACCGATTCCGATGAAAAAAGATAACTTCCCCTCGCCATACGTGCCCTCCTTTCAAACCTGGCGCTGTGGCGCCGAGCCGCCCTCGGGCCAAGACCGCGGAGGGCCGTCAGTTTCTTCCGCGCCTTTACTCGGCTGTTGCCGTCATTGGGCGTGGGTGCGGGAGTGCCCGTGATCGGTCGAGTAAAGGCGGCTCGGTGACACGCGTATTCTCAAACCGTTGATTTTAGGCACGGCGGCATGGGTGAGTCAAGCGATTTTGATTCAGGTAAGGAGTGTTGCAGGCTAAGGTGGAGCGAATGGGGTGTTATTTGAGGTGTTCGCGTCGCATGTGATTAAAGTTTTTTCTAGCTTTTTTAGATAACTTATGAATTGTTGAAGCTTTTTCCTTGACTTTCTGTGAAATCCTACTAATCTCCCCAATTGCCAAGCATTAGAGCCCTGAGGGAGGGTGTTATGTTAAGGAATACCTATATCAGTTTAATCTTATTGACTATCCTGGCAGTGTGTGCATCCTCGGCCTGGGCCGGACCTCCGGACCTTACCGTGGACCCCGCCACCGGCGCACTACCCTACCAGGAACCCACATCGGTGGCAAAAATCAAGCCGACGGCCTCTCAGACCTACAAAGTGAAATCCTCGACCGGTTTCGCTTCTCAGTTCGACGGCGTGTCGAGGTTGAACCCGATGAGTTGGGGATTTGATTGTCAACTGCCGATCCCGGCTAAACGGCAATTCGTAGTGGGCCCGCAGTTCTTTTTTGCCAGGCTGCGCGGCCAGGCGCGATACAATCCCATGATGACCGGCCTTGACAGCACCATGGTGGACTTCGACGACCACCTGGGTTTCAGGAAAGGTAGTCACACCATGTGGTCCATGCGCGCTCACTACCAGTTCCAGCCTAGGTGGGGCGTCCGTTATTCGTACACGCCCTTTCACCTGGAGTCCAGCCAGGCCCCGCTGTCGTCGTTCACCTTTGCCGGACACAGCTTCGCAGGCGGCGGACTTTCCGGAATCAGGAGCAGATGGGATCGTCAGGAGCACCGGATCGGGCTTCTGTTCGACGTGAAACAGTCGCCCAACAGCGCCACCAGCCTGTTTGCCCAATACCTGAATTTGCAGGATCGGCTGGCCGTGGGGGACGGATTGGGCGCTACCGACACTGCGATCTGGAGCGATACCAAGCATATGGCTATGCTCGGGCTCGAATTCAGCAAGTGCCTTCGAAACCACAACGGAACTACCCTGGCCTTAACCGGAAAAGCCGGAGTTGCTTTCTTGGACGACAACCTCGGCTACGACGCGGAAGCCGGTTTGAATTACCTGATCCCCATAAGAACCGGTCGGTTCGGGTTCCTCAAGGGCGGGTACCGGTATTTCCAACTTAAAAAGGACAAGGACAGCAATGTTTTCTCCACGACAATGGACGGAGCTTTCGTCGAAGTCGGTTACCTCTTCTAGGAGCGCCGACCGGTCTATCGCCTCTCTCCCCCGATAAGATATATATTGCCTTGATCGGTGCAGCGGTTACGAATGGCCGTCCCATAGCAAAGAAAGGAGTGATCGTCCCCATTGACCATGACAATTGAGATTTTGAACGCCCGGCCTCAGGTTATCCCCTTGGGACGCCATCAATAATGAATAACGGCGGTGATCGCTCCTAATCTCCGGCTCCGTACGATAAAACACGGCCGTGACGCCCCCAAGACCCGGGGCCCCGCGGCCGTGTTCGGTTTTCCTCGGTTTCCGGCAAGGAATTCCAACCACGAAGCTACCGAAGCGCAAACCCGCGCGAGAGAACGTGCTTGTCGCGAAGGCCCCCGTCACAACGACATGACTTCCCTCGACACTCCGATCCGGGAGTCATCCACGTGCCGCCTCTCCTCCAGCACTTACTTTCCTTTTTGAAGAAAGGATTTGGTCCCGAATCCCGCCCCGAAGCCGCCGGCGAAGACAGCGAGTATCTTTAGGCTGAACTTCATATCGTGCTTTTGATATATTATAGTGATTCAGGAAGGTTGTGCCGGCACGAGGAAAATGTAGCCACGAGTGGCATGTTTTATTGCTTGACATCTCAGCGAATATGGTGTAAGCACTAAAATTATGCCAGCAAGAATCGGGCCAGTTCACGTAGCCATCACGAAGCGGACTCACAAGGGAAAGGAGTACAAGACCTACCTCCTGCGACGGACCTACCGGGAGGGAGGAAAGGTGAAGCACGAGACTCTGGGAAACATCTCTCACCTTGGACCCGACCTCATCGATATGGTGCAGCGATCATTTAGGGGCGAAATTTTCGTTTCTGCGAGCGACTCAGTGGAAATAGCCCGGTCACTGCCCCACGGTCATGTTGCTGCGGTTCTAGGCACAATCCGCAAGCTGGGACTCGACCGTCTTCTGTCCAGGAAACCAATCCGCGAGCGAGAGCTTGTGCTGGCCATGATAGTTTCGCGGATCCTCAAGCCGAGTTCGAAACCGGCAACGTCACGGGGCTTGGCTGAGAAAACGGTCCTCACCACTCTGACTGATATTCTCGGCGTGGAGTCAGCCCACGTTAACGAACTGTATCGTGCCCTGGATTGGCTGGTCACGCGCCAAGAATCTATCGAGCATGAGCTGGCCAAGCGTCATTTCTCCGAAGGCGCACTGGTCCTTTACGATGTAACCAGCGTGTATTTTGAGGGGCGCAAGTGTCCGCTGGCCCGGCGGGGCTATAATCGGGACAAAAAGAAGGGAAAACTCCAAATCGTGGTAGGGCTTCTCTGCAACCGACAGGGGTGCCCCGTGGCAGTTGAAGTATTTGAGGGAAACACTGGAGATTCCACAACACTCGCGTCGCAGATAGAAAAAGTGAAGTCGCAGTATGGGCTGAGCAAGGTCATTCTCGTCGGCGACCGGGGCATGATCACCGAGACAAGGCTTACCAAGGATATCCGGATTCACGAGGGTCTCGACTGGATCACTTGCCTCAGGGCGCCAAAGGTCAAGGCACTCGCCCGAAGCGGCAAGCTGCAATTGTCTCTCTTTGACAAGCGAGACCTAGCCGAGATCACTCATCCGGACTTTCCGGGTGAACGACTCATCCTCTGCCGGAACCCTTTCTTAGCCGCTGAACGGGCCCGCAAGAGAGAGGAATTGCTTCAGGCCACGGAAGAGAAGCTTGCCGCTGTGGCCCAGGCAACCACTCGGCCTAAGCGACGACTCAAGGGCAAGGACAAAATTGCGCTGCGGGTGGGTAAGGTGCTGGATAAATTCAAGATGGCGAAACACTTCGTTATCGATATCACCGAGGACTCCTTCACTTACAGCCGAAATCAAGAGAGTATACCGCAAGAATCGGCTCTGGACGGGATCTACGTTATACGCACCTCGGTCCGTGGTGACACCCTGTCCTCTGAGGAGACAGTACGGGCCTACAAGGGGCTGTCCTCTGCGGAACGGGCCTTTCGGAGCCTGAAGACCGTGGATCTACAGATCAGACCCATTTACCACTACAAGTCAGCTCGAGTGAAGGGGCACGTTTTGCTCTGCATGCCGGCCTACTACGTCGAGTGGCACATGCGTCAAGCCTTGGCCCCGATACTCTTTGACGACCATGACCCGGAAGGCGCACAGGCGGCTCGCTCCTCGGTGGTGGCTCCGGCGGCACAATCAGATGCCGCGCGCAGCAAGCTCGCCACCAGAAAGACCAACGACGGATTACCTTTGCACAGCTTCAAGACCCTGATGGAGGACTTGGCCACCGTGACCAAGAACACCGTGCGGTTCCCGGGCGTGGAAAGGGAAGCCCACGTTTTTGCAACCCCGAACCCGGTCCAACGCAGAGCCCTCGATCTGTTGGGCGTAAACCTGAGACTGTAGCCACTAATTTATGCTCTCCCAGGATGAAAAGGTAAGCATAATGAAGTAGTACGTGTTGTGGTGCAGTGAAGTTCAGGTTAGTATTGGTCGGACCCCGGACCGAACCCCTATCCCGGCCACAATGAGGCCGGAGGTGAGAACATGACAAGAGTTCAACGGCTGGAACAGGAGATTGGCGAACTCACTCCAGGTGAGCTTGCCGACTTTCGCGCATGGTTCAGGAAGTATGATTCCGACGAATGGGACAGGCAGATTGCCGACGATGCCCTTGCAGGCGAATTCGACCGACTTGCGGAGAAAGCCGTTGC
>JAZDOF010000650.1:0-3394 GCA_043799015.1 Pseudomonadota bacterium
CGATCCGGAGACCGAAGAACCGGACTCAATCCTCGAAAAAGAGTCCCGCGCGGGATTGCGGGAACTCCGGGAAAAACAATGGGGCGTAGTCGGCGGGACGGTGTACCAACTGAGCAAGGCCGATGAAGAGTCATTCTTGGATTTGTTGATCGTGGATGAAGCCTCGCAAATGAAATTCGGCGAGTTGTCGCTCGTTTCCGAATTGCTTGCTGCCGATGGAAGGCTTGTGATGGCCGGGGACGACCTTCAGTTGCCTCCGATCATCAACGGTGAATACCCGGAGCCCGCGGATGGGCGGCCGCCCCTTCACGGCTCGGTATTCGCGTACGCCCGCGGCCGGGACGAAGAACCGCGGGTATACACTTATCCTCTTCAAGAAAACTGGCGCATGAATTCGACGCTTTCACGGTTTCCGGCCTCAACGATCTACTTCGACGAATACGGACCGGCCAACCCCGCTGTTGCGGGTCGTTCCATCAAATTGGACGGAACCGGCGCACCCGATACCGATCGCATGATGAGGCTGTGTGAATGGCTTTGTGACCCCGACTATCCCATGGTCCTCTGCATCATGGAAAACGTTCGGGCCGTGCAGGCCAATCCCGTTGAGGCTTTCCTGGCGGCGAATGTGGCCGCATATCTTCGAGATCGTTTGTTGGATTCCCATGGCCGTCCATACCCCGTCGATCGTGCGGGCGACGCCTTGTTTTGGAAAGAGGGGCTGTTCATCGTCAGCCCGCATCACGCTCAGATTCATGCGCTCCGCAAAGAATTGGACAAGGTCCGGTCCCCTTGGCACAGCTCCCCGTTCGTGGACACGGTGGACAAGATGCAGGGGCAGGAATCTCAGGTGGTGCTCGTGAGCTACGGTGTGAGCGATCAGGAAGCGGCCGAGGGCGAAGCCGATTTCATCTACAGCCTTAATCGGCTGAACGTCGCGGTAACGCGGGCCAAAGCCAAATGCATCGTATTTCTTTCTCGGCCGCTGCTGGAGCCGTCGTGCGATCTTTTGCAAAACGATGAGACAGCCGCGGGTGTGGATCATATGCTCAATCTGTTGGAGTTTTGCCGACATTACGGGGAGAAGCGGGCCATACCGCTGGATTTCGTTGCGGGAGCGGCCGGGGCGGCGTTGACCGTGATGAGGGCGCGGGTGTAGCGGGGCAGGCGTTAACTTAAGAAGTGCGCCTGTAAATATCACAAGAAAAACTCAATGATATACTTGGCTATTCATAGTGTTCATCGTTTTTCGGCCTATCATATCGCACCCGGGGTTAAAACCCCGGACTATTCACGAGCAGCCCCTGCGGGGCTTGGGGATTACATGATGACGAGATGTTCGGCGATCCCGCCTCTTGGCGCCCTACATGGGCGCATTCGTGAATAGCCATAGGTTTCCAACCTATGGCGAACTGTGCGGCACGGAAGGCATCCGAACACCGTACCAATTCTCATCTTAACGCCCATGGGCGAAAGCCGGGATCAGGAACATCTTGAAAAGACGGGATTTCTGCTTTCGATGGAATGACGGCCCAGGTAAAGCTGTTTTCTTAAGTTAACGCCTATGGGGTGTAGCGGGCGGCGTAAACCTGAAATATTTACCGTGGATACGACCACCCCTTCTTCCGGGTCGCATGTGCTGCGACGGGGGAAATGGAGTGTTCATTCAAAGGAAGGGAACTCGCATGTTTCTATCCATGCTTCGTAACTTCTCAATGACCACGGTGGTGAACCTGCCGGGTACCGACGGGGCCCACTCAGACGGTTCAGGAGGAAGACATGTCGGGAATACGTATCCAACCAATGAACGATATGGTCAACAGATTGTGGACGCTCACGCCCCGCGTGTCGGCTTCGTCGTACGAAGAGGCTGAGTCGTGGCAGAAAAACCCGGAGATCCACTACCGGAGACTTATGAGCGTCGTGAGGCCGCTGCCGCGTGACATGGCCGGCGAGGTACATGAAGCGATTGCCGTTTGGGAAAAATGCAGGGCTCGCTTTCTGTCCGGCATTGATGCGGAGATGACCGAGGTGATTCATGACGCACTCCGACTCATGGAAGCGGTGGAAAAGGGTGAAGAATGGAATGAACTCGCACCTGACTATGCCGCCTCTTGTGCGTCGGTTGTCTGGAACATCGAGTGGATCGTAGCATTCGCCTGGCAGCTTCCATCCGCAGATCCGAACAATACCGTTCGTTACAGAGAAATTGCGCGAGAAATGCTCGCCATCATGTTCATTGAGTTTATGTCCAAGCCCAGGTTCCTCGGCGCGCCGCCGGCCGCCGACGAGATAAGGCGTTTCCAAGCCCTTCACTCGATCATGTCCGAGGCCTCATAGTGGTGCCGGCAGATGCCGTAGTACGGCGCGATCGTCCAATCCTCGTCTCAGTCTCCGAGGCCCAGAGACTCCTGTGACATCAACGTAACCATGGAGCGTTTCAGAATCGACTTGACCGGCGACGACAACCTCGACCAGGTGAGATGCTCCTTTGAATCTAAGAGGGCATGAGAGTTCCCAATCCGGTGCATTCGGCAATGGTGAAGCACGTCGCCGAGCGTCTCGGTAACCTACGTGACAGAGTGGTATTTGTGGGAGGGGCCGTGGTTGACCTCTTGATTGCGGATCCCGCTGCTCCTCCTGTGCGTCCTACGAAGGACGTGGACGTTATCGTCGAGGTCGCTTCTCTTCACGAATACTACGAACTTGGCCGGCTTCTCCGATCCTTGGGATTTCAGGAAGACTCGCTATCCGACGCCGCCCCGGTGTGTCGATGGTTAATAGACGGCATCGAGGTTGACATCATGCCGGTGCGTGGCCGGATACTCGGCTTTTCCAGCGAGTATTACTGTATTACTCCACGGCAGTGGAAACGGCCGTACATCGTGAGATTGCAGAAGGGGTTACCGCCTTCCTCATTTCTGCCCCCTGTTTCCTAACAACCAAACTGGAGGCGTTTGCGGGTCGAGGACAAGACGATAATGGCGTCTGTGCCGGGGGCCCGGCAAGGGGCGTGCTCATCGGGAAAATGGTTGCGTTTGAAACGGTGCTGTGGCATCACCAATGAGAAAGCGGCTCACGTGATCCTCTAAGCGAGTGAGTGGAGAGCCTATGCCTGTTCCCAAGAAGCACATCAAGCCGATATTCCATGAGAAGACTCTGCGCAAGGCAGTAGCTGCTTTCCCGTTCTCATCAGATATCATGGCTCACCGCTCAATCCTAGAGCAATGGGCCGTAACTCTCAAGAGCGGCACTCTCGATCAAATCAAAGAAGTCTCACTCCATGGGAAATTCCTCATAGACATATTCGAAAGCATATTGGGATATAGCACGGTGGTTGCCGGCCGGGGCGCGGCCTGGAACCTTCATCCAGAACAGACCATGAGTTCCGGCG
>JAZDOF010000661.1:0-3602 GCA_043799015.1 Pseudomonadota bacterium
TAAGAAAATTCGCAGGCTGGAAAGCCTGCGCCACGTTGAGATTGGAATTCCCCCCCCCGTAAGTGAATGGTTACCCTCACACCGGCGGTCGCCCCATTCTTCAATTCGGCGACACCGGGAATGCACACCCATCCATGGACCGATTTACCAGGGCCTTCCGAAAACGACCTAGACGGCGTCAAACGATCTGTCAATCCGTCTTGCTCCCTGTTATCTCCCCTCGTTTGAGGGCATCCAGGTCATAGATCCTCAAACGGCTCTTGGAACTCAAGAAAGAAAGCCAATCAGTCTTCATGCGCTCCAAGGTCATCAGTCTCCGCCCAGGGAACCCCGGGAGGGTATCCACGGCAAAATCAGTTACCATACCGGGAATCTTGGGGGTTTCCCATTTTTGTTCCAGCGCGTCCCCATTCCAGGAAAGGCCTATAACACGTCCGTCCTGAAGCATTTTTGTTAGAGCCAGTAGCCTTCTGGACTTGGATTCGTGAGCTATGGACAAGATCTGGTACACGCCTTTTTGGTCCACATCGACCGCCATGATGCGCGGCCGAAGGTGAACACGTTCCGCGTCCATACCGGAAAGTGTCGAGTCGCGCCGCTCTTCCTGCCCCACCATCCTCAGTAGGACATCCGACTCGCCATAGTACTCGCTCGAGAGGTAGAGCCTCTTCCCGGTCGGGTCATAGATGCGGATGTGGTCATCCCTGTCGTATGCCGCAATGAGCGGTTGACGCTTCCCTTCCAAATCTCCTATGCAAAAGCCTAGAATAGGTATTCTGACCGGGACCCCGAATCTTTCCCCGACCTCCAGCCGGTCGCCCTTGTCTTCGATCCTGTAGATATAGCCCTCATATGCGGTGGAAAGGCCTTTCTTTTGCCCCAGTAATATGGGATCCCGCGTGGGATATGTAATCACCCTGAGATAGTAAGAGAAATTCTCGACAACGGGAACAAGCTTATCATTGGAGAAATCCATGGCAAAGGAGGCAAGCGAACCGCGATTCTGAGCCGTCACGTAAATGCGCGCAGCAGTCCGATTGGCCGGCTTCGCCGTGTCCACCGTCTTGAATTCCATATTTCTGAGGGTGTAGTTGGCGACCAGAGTCGGTTTTTTGTCGGTCATTCGGTAAAGATAAACGGTGTTGGGATCAATGATTACGACTTCGTTGAGGCCGTCGCCGTCCACATCCCCTACGGCCATCCCCACGGCCAGTAGATCGAGCACCTCGCTGCGCCAGGCCTTGTCGGCGTCCGACGGCTTGGCGGTCTCTTTCTCACGTGAGGACGCCTGAGCGGCATCGGCCCATCCCGTGGCTTCATGCGGCGGACCGGCGCCCAAAGCCTGCGCCTTCTCGTTCCAGGGGGCGAAAAGGTGACACGCAATCATTATTAGGATGAGCGAAGTGAGATGCCGCTTCATTCTTCCATCTCCAGGTCGTGATAAGATCGCGCATCTAAACACGAACGCCCGATCTTGTCACCGAGGAACTTGGGTACGCTCACAAATCGGAGCTTACGTACCTTTCCCCTCCGTCGGCGAAGATGGTGACGATAACGGAGGGAGACGTCAACCGTTGCGCCAAACGTACGGCCGCATGGATGGCGGCGCCCGAAGACAACCCGGCAAAGATGCCGCAATTCCCGGCCATGAGCTTCATTCCGAGGATGGCTTCCGAATATTGCACCGCAAAGACTTCGTCTATGACATCCATGTTCAAGATTCCAGGGACGAACCCCGCGCCGATACCGTGTATCCCATGCGGACCAGGGTTGCCCCCGGATAGGGTGGGAGAATCGGCGGGCTCCACCGCCGCCACCAGGGTATTTGGCTCACGTTCCTTGAAGGCTTCACCCACGCCGGTGATCGTGCCGCCGGTTCCCACACCCGCGACGAAAGCGTCCGGCACTCTGCCGAGTTGCTCGATAATCTCCATGGCTGTGGTGGTTCGATGAATTCTTGGATTCACGGGGTTTGCGAACTGGTCCAGCAAGACGGCGTTTTCGGAAGTACGAAGGATCTCCCGAGCCCGCGCTATGGACGCCTTCATGCCGGCCGCCGTGGGCGTCAGTTCGACATCGGCGCCGTAGGCCCTCACCAAGCGGATCCGGTCGGGTGACACTCCGTCGGGCATGACGACCTTTACGCCATAACCCCTGGATGCCGCGATCATCGCCAGGCTGATGGCGGTGTTCCCGGCGGAAGCCTCAATAATCGCGTCTCCCGGCTTGAGCACGCCGGAGGCTTCGAGGTCCAGCAAGATCCCCAGACAGACCCTGTCCTTCACGGACCCTCCCGGGTTCATGAATTCCAATTTGGCCCAAATCTCGACCCCCTTGGGCACCTTGGGCAATTGCAGACGAACCAGAGGCGTGGTTCCTATACAATCGAGAATATCATTTCCGATGTTCATGGTTGGATCCCGGAAAAGGCTTGATAGATTAGTATCCCCGACGGGAAGAACGAAGCTCAGGGTTGTGCAGCGATCCGTCCGGGGTCCGTGGTTGGTTCGCTCCGGCCTTTACGGCGGTTGCGGAAAGTTCCGTCTTGTACACGCGTGATCATCCCACGTCCGGCTCCAAGAATCGGACTAGGGACTAAAGGAATGGACATCCGGCAACCTAGGTAGCACGAAATCCCGGTCGCATGGGAAGCCGCGGCGGTTCGTCGACAGCAAGGGCGGTTGAGATGGGCGTCAAATGAAGTACATGTACTTGTGGTCCAAATCTCTGGAGACACCTTCTTTTCTGGCCAATGCGCACAAATCCCCGATGGATACCGAGTCGTAGTATTCTATCAGAAGTCTTTGCGTCTCTTTCCAGATATGTCGAGTGATGCAGCTCGTGGTTATGTCGCAAGAGTCTCTCGCCTTCGGGTTTTCCGAAAGGCACCGTACCGGCACTATCGGCCCTTGAGCGGCGTTGATGATGTCCCCGACCGAGATTTCGGAGGGGTCTTTCGCCAGCATATAGCCCCCGCGCGGCCCGCGTCGGCTCTTTAGGAGCCCTGCCCTGAGCAGCTTGTTGAATATCTGTTCCAGATAGCGCTGGGAGATTCTCTGGCGTCGTGCGATGTCCTTAATTTGGGTGGGTTGACCACCGCCGTGATATGCGACGTCGAAGAGGGCGCGGACCCCATATCGGCTTGTCGTTGTAATTCGCATCGTCGGTCCCTAAGATCATTTTAATAGCGTGGAAAATACCAGAATGGCTTTATAGGTTACTTTACTGCTCACGTCAAGATAATTACTCGTAGGACGCATGTTTGCCGGGCTTTTTCCTTGTTCCTCCGGCCTGGAACTCGACCTAAGATGGGCGACGTCGGCCTTTCGCCTATCCCTATCATGGTATAACCCCGGGAAATTACCGAAAAACACGGAACATAGACCCCCGATAATTTCCTGCCGGATCGTGAAGTTAACCGCGCCCGGAATTCCCCGGGGCTTTTCCCTGGATCCGTTCCAGCGCGCCGGGGTGGGGTGGGGCGGGAAGGAAGGCAAAGAGAGGGAACCGTTCACCGCGATCCGTTCGTTACGTCCGCAAAATCGAACTCGCCTTACCAGCCTCCGCCCCGAGACTTCCGCGAGCCTAACCATAAATATGCG
>JAZDOF010000673.1:0-2121 GCA_043799015.1 Pseudomonadota bacterium
CACCATTCTAACGCTGCCGCCTCCGGAGAGACTCTTGTACTTGACCAGGGCCATCTCGGGTTCCACTCCGGTTGTGTCGCAATCCATCATGAAGCCCACGGTGCCGGTGGGGGCCAGCACGGTCACTTGGCTGTTACGAAAACCGTGTTTCCGACCCTTTTCATACACTTCGTCCCATAAGTCCCGAACCACGGACGCCGACCCCGAAGGAAGGTCGTCGTATGCAATGCCTGCCGCTGCATCCCGGTGCATGGCGACAACTCGAAGCATGTCCTCGCCGTTCTTTTCAAATTCCGGGAAGGGGCCCAGGACCGAGGCCAGGATCGCAGAATGTAAATAGGCTTGTCCGGTCATCACCGCGGTGATCAACGCGGCCCAAGCACGCGCTTCATCGGAGTCGTACGGGAGCCCGAACCCCATCAAGAGCGCGCCGAGGTCCGCGTATCCCAGCCCCAGCGGCCTGAGCGCGCGCGAGTTTGAACCTATTTCGGAGTTGGGGTATGCTGCTTTGTCCACAATGATTTCCTGAGCGGTGATCATTATATCCACGGCGTGACGAAATCCTTCAACATCGAACCCATCGTCCGTCCCAAACGCGGTCAATCTCAATGAACCGAGATTGCAGGCCGAATTGTCCACCCCAAGGTATTCCGAACAAGGATTGGATGATCGAATCAAACCCGACCTTGGACAGGTGTGGGCTTGGTTGATGGTCGTTGCAAACTGCAAGCCGGGGTCTCCACAGGCGTGTGCCGCGATCGCCGCTTCCTCCAGGAGGTCCCGGGCCGGGAATTCGTCCGCGATCTCTCCCGAAAGTACGAAGCGCGTTCGCCACGCGTCGCCCTCGGCCTCGGCCGTCATAAAATCGTCGGTCACTCTAACCGCATGATTGGCATTCTGAAATGCAACGCTGGAATATGCTTCGCCTCCGAATTCGGCTCCGTATCCTGCACGAATAAGGGCTCGAGCCTTTCTCTCCTCTTCCACCTTCGACCGGATGAACATGCGTATATCCGGGTGGTCGGCGTCCAACACCACCATCTTCGCGGCACGCCTGGTCTTGCCTCCCGATTTTATTACCCCGGCCGAGGCGTCAGCCGCCTTCATAAAGGACACGGGGCCCGACGCGGTACCTCCGCCGGCGAGCGGTTCACGTCCCGAGCGCAGCTTTGACAGATTGACCCCCGCTCCGGACCCTCCCTTAAATATCAAGCCCTCCTGTCTGTACCAGTCGAGGATGGATTCCATGGCATCTTCAACTTTGAGTATGAAACAAGCCGAGCATTGCGGCTTCTCATCCACCCCCATGTTGAACCATACCGGGCTGTTGAAGGAAGCCCGCTGTTCCAGCAGCATCACGACCAGTTCATCCCCGAATACTTCTATATCGTCCTCGGACGCAAATATGCCGAGCTCCCGGGCCCATCCGCGGAGAGTGTTCACCACACGAAGAACAACCTCTCGGACCCCGGTTTCGCGTTCCTTGTCCGTAGGCCCTCCCCTGAAGTACCGAGAAGCGACCACGTTGACGGCCATATCGGACCACCGGGCGGGCGCCTCCACATCCTTCAGCGTGAAGACCACGCCGCCATGTTCGTCGGAAATCAACGCGTCGCGTTTGCTCCATCGAACGCAATCAAAGGGGTCTTGGCCCTGAACGGAGAAGAGCCTGCGCGCTCGCAATCCCAAGTGGGGGCCTTCGGTGGAGGCTGGGATCGGACCCGAGACACGCGAAATTTCCATCGTATCCATCATAGAGATTACTCCGGGGCGCGGCTTGCGGCCGTCTTGTGGAACAGGCGCGTAAAGTAGGCCTGTTACATAAAAAAGAGTAGTGGATATGGCCGGATGAATCAACCGGCCCTGGAAAACACAGCCCCACGATTCTCAGGAACGGGGTCCTACGCGCAATAGTTTGACCGGCAAACCGGCGCGTTATCGGCTCCGCGGGTTCCAAGCCGCCGGCTCTACTCTCCCCATACCTTATCACGTTCGAACTCATGGCGAAGGTGGGGTCGGCGGTACGGCCTGTTCTTCAATGTTGACGCGTATGGTGCTCCGGTATTGGCGGAGCCGTCCGGCCTTGGCCTCATTGGTAGATAGGGGTAGCGGATATGGGAG
>JAZDOF010000676.1:0-3595 GCA_043799015.1 Pseudomonadota bacterium
CCGATCCAAGTGGCGCCGACACAGGCTGCCACACCGACCTTTTCGTCGGCGACGTAGCCGGCAGCGTCTCCGTGGATGAACTCGACCCGATCGGCGACGCCTAGTTCGTCAGCGCGGAGTTTCGCTTGTTCGGTGAACAACCGGCTCATGTCGATACCAGCGCCGCTGATTCCGTAATCGCGTGCCCAGGTACACAGCATCTCGCCCGAACCACTGCCGAGGTCGAGCACACGGGTCCCCGGTTCCAAACGCAACGCCGCGCCGAGAGTGGCGAGCTTTTCCGGAGTGAATGGATTATGGATGCGATGAGCGCTTTCGGTAATGTTGAATATTCGTGGAATATCCACTGCAGAAACTCCTTTGTATGCATGGCATTGCGCCTCGGTTCCGCTGGAATGGGGCGCGGTGCGAAAGGCTTCGGTGACGAGTTCGCCGATTGCCGGGATGTCGCCGGGGTTTTCATCGCGTATCAGCATGTCAAGCTACCTTGGCCGGAATTATTCCGAGGTCTGCCCGATTCCGGTGTCTTTAAGTCGGAATCCGGTGCCGGGTGGGTCCCCTTGACACCGAACAAGCCCTTCGATGGTCCGCCGGATAGCCCGACAGCCGCAAAACCCCCGTAATGCAGATGGAAAAGCCTTTCCTCTTCCCTTTTCGAGCGTACTTCACCCTTGGAAACGCTGTCAACCAAAATTGCTTGGCCCTCACCCAAGAACAGCTTGGTAGTATCGAGCCGAGGGAAAGGCCGATGCCACATGAACTTGCCGCCTCCTGCCGTGATAAGCGACCTTCGCTCCCACCTTGATCAGGCGCTTGATGAGCCGTTCCATTGACCGTTTGACTTCTTCGCCGATGAGGTAGAATTGCCTGAGCATGTGCAGGAGTTTATAGGCCAAAGCCCCATGAGTAACCGGGTGTTGGATCTCACATTAAATGGTCTTTTTTTCTCTGATTATTTGGGACCGGCTTGAGCTCCCAGGCAGCCTCGACCTCAGCGAGCCCTTCAGGCCGAAGGGATTCGAGAAGGGACTCGGCCAAGCAAGCTCTTTCTTCGAGCGGCAATTTCTTTGCCTGTTCCTCGATCTCGTGACAGGCAGGGGACTGTAGGACTAGACCCACGCATTTCCGTGAGATTCTGTTCAGATGGCAAGCCCAGTTGAAAAAAGGTTGACGCAATGAAGAAGGATACGATACGCTCGGAAACAAAATAGTAGGTAATTTCTCCTCAAAATAAAGACAGTTGTAACGCGTGCGGTGGTTTCGGATTCCACACGGAAACGGTTCTGAGCGGCACAGGAACCAATCCTACGCCCACAAGGTTTCAAGATAGTCAAATCGGGCAGTCCACCGCATAAGACAGGCTGGAACCGAAGGTTTAGGGTCAACTTCCGCTTTGGATTGCGGAATGGCCGTAATCTCCGGTTGCGCCTACACTTCCGAGATTCGTTTGCCCGATAATTGCATGGTCAAAACGTTCCGAGCTTAATGATGGAGATTATTATGGATCGAGAAACTGAAAGCGAAACAAAGGTGTTGCGGCGGTCAGTCTTGAAAGGAATCGGGGCGCTTGCTCTATCTCCGCTGTGTTTCGGTACTAATACGGCATTTGCTGATTCATCCAGCTCAATTGCTGCGAAAAACTTCAATACCAGGCTGGTTTTGTTGGGAACCACGGGAGGGATGACTTGGTGGCCTGGTTCAAACCGCGCGAGCGCGTCACAGGTGTTGGTTGTCGGTGAAGCCATGTATATTATAGATTTGGGCTTTGGCGCTACCCATCGCCTCGCAGAAGCGTTCAATTGGGGGAAATTTATCACTGTAGATGGCCGGAAGACGCAGGCTGACCTGTCTTGCTTTCTCAACAAAGTTCGTGCAGTCTTTCTCACGCACCTTCATATGGACCATATAGGCGATTATCCAACTTTCTTGGAAATCGGCGCTCGGGCAGGCTTTGGCGTTCCCAAACCCCTAGAAATTATCGGACCTGGAAATAGAGGAAGGCTGGAAGAAAACACCTCCGGCTACACCGGCACCATCATTCAGACGGAGAAGAGCGATTCTTCTCAGGCCACGTCCACCCCAGGCACCAAGCAGATGACCAACCTGATATTGCAGGCGTTCGCCCAGACATTCAACGATTGTGCCCTGGACGTGGGCTACCCTGATTTGACCAAAATCATCGATGTTAAGGAGATTGGCGACCCCCAAACCATTCCATGGCCCGCCAATTTTACTCCTCCCGATCCGACCAAAGTGTGGACTGATGCCGAAACCTGTCCGGCGATGGATCCGTTTGAAATTTACAAAGACGATCTGGTTCGCGTTTCGGCCATTCTGGTCGATCATCGCCAGGTATATCCGGCTTTCGCCTTCCGCTTCGACACGGATGATGGGTCACTTGTCATTTCCGGCGATACCGGTCCTAATACCAAGGGGAATCTGCAAAGATTGGCTAAGGACGCCAATGTCCTCGTTCACGAGGTCATCGACAAGACTTGGATTGACACCGCCTTCAAAGGCGTCAAGAAGGGAGATCCGGCTTGGCCGCTCTACGTTCACGCCATGTCCGCGCATACGGTCATTGAGGATGTCGGAAAAGTCGCGCAGCAGTGTGGTGCCAAGACATTGATTCTCAGCCATATCGGTCCCGGAAATACACCGATTCACCGATTGCGGCAGGCGCAGCACAACTTTTCCGGGAAGTTGATCATTGGCGAGGATCTGATGCAAATCGGAATAGGTAAAAATCGCCGCCGATCTAGTGGGTAGACTGGATTCTGCACGACAAAACCTCCTGCACTTCCACTCTTTTATGAGGAAAGGTCGGTCATCGGTCGCGCTTGAGCACAAAGGCTCACTCAAACTGCCTGATCGACCTTTCTTGAACGAATCAGTGGTTATGAGAGTAACTTCTACAACCTCAAAATCGCTCAGATCGGCTCCAGGTGCCTTTTCGTTCGTTTTTCCGCTTTCCGCATACGAGAAATGAGGGGCTCAAGGCGCCGGCGAGGCGCGTCTCGTGTGACGTCGCGGGGCGATCCTTGACGGAGGAAGGAGCGCTCCCATGATTTCAGGAGTTAAGCCCTTTGCCTGCGCCTTAGCTCCAATGTCATCCATGATGTCGGCAAGTGAACCTGAAGGTACTCCGACCAATTCACGCAAACGCAACCGAAGCAGAAGTCGCAATTTCTCTCGGTCCTCTTCGGAAGCCTTGTAATACACTTGAGCGGTCTCGGGATCAACAGGTAGTGTGATGTTGGTCTCAGACATGGCACGTTCCTTCCGGGGGCGGGTGAACTTGACATCTGATTTTCATATAGTACACCGCGTGAAACAAGTACTTAGCCCACCCACACACGGTCCGAATGACTTTGGCTGAGGACCGGCGCGGCACCTGCCGCTGGACCAGCCGTGCAACCATAGCCCGAAAGGCCGAGCCGCCCGCTCCGGAACCGTCCCGCTACCCATAAATGGGTCCAATACCGTTAAACCCGGTGCGGCATAGGCGCTAAGCAAAGCCTCCACGAGCTGTGGGGAGAACTGCCCTCGCCAGGGGAACAGGTTGCTCCTCGACTTGGCTTCGATATTGAGCGTA
>JAZDOF010000677.1:0-3153 GCA_043799015.1 Pseudomonadota bacterium
ATGATTTTGGCAACCCCGAATACACGGAAATCGTTGAGAACCTTTATTGGAGACTTGACCAACTGGGGTATACTCCCGATTCCTTTAAGGAAGTCGATAACGAGATCTCGTCGCTAGGTCGATATTACCGTCACGAGGAGAACGAGACTCGAGTCGACCGTTACGGCAAGAAATACTCGTGGATCTCATTCTATGAGTTGTACGGATTCCGACAGGACAAAGGTCTTTTAAGCGACGGGTTCGACGAACGTAGGCGTCCATCAAGTGTCGATATTGACCCGAGTTTTCCTGATGAGCCACGCAACATAGAAGTTATCACCGACGATTGGCTTGGGGATCGAAACGCTCCTCTTGATTCCTGGATTTCAGACGGAGAACGTCCAGAAATTAAGCCCTATTTAATGCTTGCGGAATTGAACGGAATTACAGGGCCTTGGGTGTTGCTCGACGGCTTTTTCAAACAAGTGGATAAGCCGTATAATCGTGCTATCTTTGGTTTTTCCAGAGGTGTGTTGGTTTCTCAACGACATGCTGAAGAGGTGCAACGCCTCCTAGCAAAGCAGAGGTTCGGTCGCTCTATGCTGCCGGAAGTTCCCGAGGATTACTACACTTTTGCTGGTGAAATACCCTGGTGTGAGACCTTTCCAAGGAATGGTTTCAAGGAATTGGAGCTTGTGGCTGGACACAAGAAGAAGAGGATCCACGAACTGAGGTTTTACAGGAACCGCAAAAGGCTGGATGAGGGCGAAACCAAGGCCTTGTTGGAGAAGATCGGCCCTGCTCGCAATAAGAAGAACCGGGACGAGGCCGTGCGTGAAGTACTGGAATCCGAGGCAGTAACATTCCGGGAGATCAAGATGTTGTCTGCTGGTGAAGAACCAATATACAAGAAATTCCCTGTGTTACTTCCGGTTCGCGAAAGCAATTGGGAGTCCTACCATAGCGGAGCAAACCCAGGACAACACGTAACTATTCCGGCACGCGAGATCGCAGAGGCTCTTGAATTGTCGATCCATCTGCCCCACTGGGACATGCGTGATGGTAAGGGCGAAACGGCATCAATCTCAATCAAATGGGGTGACCGATGGAAGACGGAACACAGCTTCTGCTATCTACGCAAAGGCATATTGGATCAGTTCTTGAAACAGAAAGGGCTGAAGCTGGTCTGGGCTTTCTGGGGCCAAAGAGAAATAATGCTGGGTAGCGAAATTCTTAACCGCCGGAACACGGGGATTAAGCCTGGGCACAAGAAATTTCAGCGAATCTACTATTACAGAGACGGCCGGGTAGTAGCCGGAAAGGCTTCTGGCTAGTTTTGAAGCAAATCAGCACAAGTCCTCTTGGCCCAGACCTTGATTCTTGGGGAAGCGCGGCGGGAGCACGATTTTCCGCCTTGGTAACTTGACAATCCGGGACAGCCTCACAGGTTAGCAATGAAGCTCCGAGAAGTCGTCATAAAGAATTTCAGGTGCTTGAAAGACGTCCGGATACCCATCACGGACAACACCGTGTTCGTGGGTGAAAACAACTCCGGCAAGACGGCCGTCCTGGACGCTTTGCGCATTGCGCTGACGAGAAGCCCTCGCGGCCGTGACAATCCCTTTGGTGAATACGACTACCATATGGTGGGGCCTGAGGATTCGCCGAATACCAGCCCTGGCATTGTGGTGGAGCTATGGTTCAGGGAGGACACGGTCGACGAATGGCCCTCACCTCTGGTGCAGGCGTTGGAACCAATCATCCAAGTCGACCCCGCGACCGGCACGAATTCAATCGGGTTTCGGGTGACGAGCAAGTACGATCCCGGAGCTTCGGAATTAATTCATGAAGGGTCCTTTTTGGCCGGCAACGGCGAGGCGTTGACGGCGGATCGGTCTAAGCCGGCTAATTTTGCGGAATTCCGGTCCTTTATCCGCTTTTTCCATTTGCCGTCGTTGCGGGATGTTCACGACGAATTCTCACCACGTTCGCAGTTTTGGGGGGCTCTCCTGCGTCGCATGGAGTTCGGCGAGAAGGAACGGCTCGGCTTGGAACGGGCCCTGAAAGGGCTCAATAAGAAGCTTCTTGAATCCATTCCGATGCTTGAGAATGTGCGGACCAACTTGGAGAGCGCCCAAGCGGTTTTCGAGCCGGCTGTTCGGCAGACCACCACAATACAGGCTTTGCCGCTTCGGGCCTGGGACTTGATGTCCAGGGCGGGAGTGTTCGTCAAGACGCGCGGCGGGGATCTCGACCTTCCGCTGAGACTTCATGGGCAAGGCTCCCAAAGCTTGGCCGTAATATTTCTATTCCAGGCCTTTGTCGATGCCGGTCTCAAAGCCGACTTCAGGCCGAAGACCGAAGCAATCCTCGCGATGGAAGAGCCGGAAGCCCACCTCCATCCTCAAGCAACCAGGGCGCTGGCGGAAAAGCTGAGATCACTGGGAAGCCAGGTCCTTGTTTCCAGTCATTCGCCCTACCTTGTCCAAGAGGTCCCTTTCAAGGACATCAGGATGTTCCGTAGGGAGGGATCGGAATCCAAAGTGCTTTGATAAGGATTTGAAGATTGGAACCCCTAGAACAAGGGGTAGATTGATCAAGCGGGCCGGACGGGCACACGGATTCGTTCTTGGATCTCCTGATAAACGGCTATGTTAAGCTCCGCGGCCGCTTCAACCGTTATGGCGAGGCAGTACGGGATTTCAACGTTTTCCAGCCGGTCTCCGGCTTCAGCCGCACAGTTTACCTGGATCTCGAATTGAGCGTCGTCGCTGAAGGAAGACGCTTTCGTTCCTTCAAATATCTCATGTTGGACAGTTCCCCAGCGCGAAGCCTTGGACTTCACTTCAGCACGCTTCATGTTAAGGAGCGTTTCCACTTCTCCATCCTTGAGTATCTTTCCCTCCTCTTTACCGGTAACACGATAAGGCTCGAACGAGAGTTTGGCCCTGCGGTAGGCGCTATTCCGAGGGTTTATCGGGGTACACCAACCCAAAGTCACCACGATTCGGCGCATACCCCTTGCCCCGTTAAGGCCGGATGGTATCGGCAATGAGTAGACGTGCGCCTGATCCTTCCGCAAGTATTGGAAGCCGAGGAGCATTGCCCTATGGTCCGCGCATCGCAAGATCCTGTCCGTGTCGATAGCGCCATAGCCCAAGAGTCTTGCCAAGG
>JAZDOF010000691.1:0-2853 GCA_043799015.1 Pseudomonadota bacterium
GGAACGGTCTATGCCATCTGCCTGGAATGGCCGGGCCCGCAGATCACGTAGGAATCGGTGCAGCCCAAGAAGGGTTCTCAAATTCGCATCCTCGGATACGCCGAACCCCTTCCTTGGAAACGGACCAAGGAGGGAATAGTGATAGCGATCCCCGAGGCCTTGCAGAACGAGGACAACCGACCGTGCCAATACGCGTGGACTTTCAGGATAGAACAGTGACGAGCAAATGCAACTGTTCCCATGCCCAGTGTATGGCTTCGCTTGCGTCGCCGCTTTGCCTCTACTGCCATCAGTGGTCTCCGCTCTTTCGGTCAGCTTGAATACGAGAGCATCCGCCCGGGCTCGAGTCCGTCCGTCTGATTCCCTGCGGCAACGGACAACGACCTTTCCGTATGTTCAACCGTTGTCCATAAGATGTGACGCTCAAGTCATTCTCGACAAAGGATGTAGTGAAACTCTTGACGCTATGGACACGTGTGCTTAAGGTCAATGTAAGGCCTCGGCAAACGTCCAAGACAGGGCCAGATACTGGCGAGCCCACTCCCGATTCCACGCCGAACTGCGCTTGCACCGTCGCTTCCGCACTCTCGTCGATGCGCAGCATGGAATCCGAGTGTCTCAACCGGATGATGGTCTTCGGCGAACGCTCACTGCGTCGCGCCCTCGCGCAGTTCGAAGTCCATTATCATGCCGAGCGAAACCATCAAGTACTCGGCAACCATCTCATCGAGCTAGATGAAGCAGTCGGACTTGTCGAAGGAAACATCGCCTGCTGCAACCGCCTCGGCGGCATGTCCCGCTACTACTAGCGCCGAGTCGCCTGATCGACATCCCTCGTACCTCTTACTTCGCAGGCGAACTGCGCCTACGCAGTGCATTCAAAGGCAAGAACACCAACCCTCGCGCACAAGAGCAACAAACCATGATCGAAAATCAGGTCCACAATCGACCTTCAACAGCCTATATCATAAGGGCCTGAGCATCGGTAGAATCTCTTTACCGTACGGGGAGATTCGAACCACCTGGGTTTGCTGCGGATCCACGTTGGTCTAGTGTTCCTCCAATCCTGCTTGGGATTCTGCCACTCCGGGGTCAAACGAGCCCGGCAACTATTCGGGCATATGAATGTGGCTTGTCGAAGCCGGTCCATGTTGACATCTCGGCGGAGCAGATTTATTCTCAAGTCCGGGTCCGGTTGGTATTCAGCCGGAGGACGGTGCGAATGGTCGGGCCGCCATTCGGAGGGTACAAGCTGGAGGGTAGTTCGATGATTGCAGGATTAGCTCTCGCTATCTCTGCGTTGTTTGCTCCCGTCATGTTTGGCCAGACTCCTGCCGATTTTGGCGATTTCGCCGATCCGCCGATTCCAACACTGCTCCATTCGACGATCGGAGTAGCAGGACGTGTAGGGCCTTTCCACCTCGACACTGCCCATGAATGGATCGGTTTCTCGGGGGCATCGTCGACCACCCTGGAACCCGACGCCAAACTCTTTGATGAGGACGACGGAACCGTCGACATCCGAAACGTCTATATCCCGGGGGGATTCTCTCGCACGGGCCGGGTGTCGGTGCCTGTCACGACGGACGGGGACGCGGCGGTTCGCTACCTCAACGTCGCAGCCGACTTGAATGGAGATGGCGTGTTCCGGTCCTTTTCAGCAGGACTGTACACACAGTGGGAATGGTTGGTGTGCAACCTGCCGATCGCCTTTCGCGAGGAGTCCAAGTGGGTGGTATCTCTGTTCACGCTCTATTTTCCAACGGGCGGCCCCGTGGCGGTCCGGGCCACCCTGACCACGGAACTGATCGATCCAGCGCTTTTTGGAAGCAACGGCTGGGATGGCAGTGGCCCTGTTGGCGGGTTCGCGCGCGGCGAGACGGAAGACCATCAGTCGGTCCCTGTTCGCGACTATTTCTACAACCTGATTAGTACGGGGGTCAACCTGATGCCGTCGATCGTGCCGTCACCGCCGTTTCCCCCCGGAACCCCGCCTCCGCCTGGCGCACCCGTGACTGAACCACCGAGAGGGCCTCGTGGCGGTCCGGCTCCCGCACCTAAGATAGCCCAGGCCCCCAATGACGGTGTGCCGCCGTACGTTCCCGAGAGCCCGCTTCCGCCGCGCACACAAAATGGCGGAGATGAGGTCGTCGCGTCTGGATCCGTGCCCGGCATGCCTGATATCAAGCAGGGAGCGGAGGAGTGCGCGCCAACGGCGGCAGCCAACTCGTTGCGTTATCTTCTGGACAAGAGCGGGAATCCGCCGCAGGACGGCGACGGGTTCAACCGAGATCTTCAGAACCGGCTCAAGGAGGCGATGAAAACCAACCAGGGATCTCCGGGCACCCAATTGGCGCCAGACAATCCCGAGGCCGACAACTTCGTCCAGGGAAAGAAGCGGGCACAGATTACGTCTGTTCTCGCGGACGCGAAGGTGACGACTCAGCAGGCGAATCCGAGCGCCGATAACATCACGGCGGCCATTGACGCGGGCAAGGACGTGGAAATCGTCGTATCCAGAATGAATCCCGACGGCACCGTGGCGGCGCGGCACATGGTTACAGTCGTGGGATACGTCCGCCACGCCGACGGTACGGTCGAACTGAAGGTACACGACCCGAATGACCTCCAGGACGGAGAAACCCCCGGTCAAACCGTGCAGCCGCCACGTGAGCACAGCCTGATTATTCAACCCGGTCCTGCCGGAAAGGGAGGACTTCGGGTAAAGGGCATGGTGCGGGACGGGCACGATCCAAACATCGAAGATGACGGCGACACGTATGTTATCGAGATGCTCTATACTGAGGAGTTGGCAGCTAACACGCTGAATGCCTCCGTCAATTCACCACCGAC
>JAZDOF010000694.1:0-2777 GCA_043799015.1 Pseudomonadota bacterium
CGGTCTACGGCACAGCCGATGACGTTGACGAGTTCAGGCCCCGGTCCTATTACGGAGTTTCGAAGCTGGCCGGCGAGAAGTACCTTGGGGCGCTCAAGAGTTACTTCCATGGGTTCAGGCCCAAGGTGCTCCGATATTTCCACGTCTACGGGCCTCGGCAGAACGACAGCCTGAAAGGTGGGGTTCTGGCGATCTGGCTCAGGGAGCGGCTTCAAAACGGCTCCATCGAGATCCACGGCGACGGTCAGCAGGTCCGGCACTTCACCCATGTCGATGATGTGGTTAATCTGACACTGTATGCCTTGGATCAAGGCCAGATGGAGCAAGACATATTCAACACTTCAAGGTGGAAGCTATCGGAAGTTAGGTCACTTATCGAAGACCTGACGCCAGATAATTCTTGGACGGTTACAAATGGTCCTGCACGCCATGGGGATTGCAAAACGACCAGGGCCGACAAAGACATATCGAGGACGCCTATGATGCCGTTGCATTTAGGATCTTCGGCCTACAAGGTAGACCTCAGAACCGGCCTTCAAAGGTGGATCGATGTCCTTACACAAGCATCCTCCGTGTCCCATGGAGGACTTGCTCAAAGAGTCGCCTGACTTTACCATCTGCCAGGCCCTCCGAGATCTTTACTGGATCGCGGAACAGGCGAGGGCAATGCTGCCGAACCTTATGATTCATGACCGCCTCGACCTGATCCAGAACCGTGCCCGTGTTTCCATCACCATGGCGAAGGCCATGACTGCCAAGTTGGAGGAATACAGAGCGCGAGATGCAAAACGAAAGCCCTACATCGAGTGGGACCCGAACCCTCTCTTTCCAAAGCCCGAAGAAGATACTGGTCATATCCGCACACCCTGACGACGCAGAGATCGGGTGCGGGGGGGCCATCGCCAGGTTTTGCGAAGAAGGTCATGAGATTTGGGTCGTTCCCATGACCGATTACACCACGACCGACTATCCAGGCCAGCGGGACATCGGGCTTGAGCACATGGAGTCGATGAAGGTCCTCGGGGAACCGTTGACTCGCGTATGCCAGTTCAAGATGCGCCACTTCAACCGTGACCGCCAGGAAATCCTTGACGGTCTCTATGCCTTACGTACCCAATTCAACCTGAACCCTCCCGATCTCGTCATAACCCATTCCATCCACGACCTCCACCAAGACCACCAGTGCCTGGCCCAAGAAGTCATGAGGGCCTTCCCTGATGCCTCTATCCTTGCCTGGCGTTTTCAATTTAAATGGGATAACGGCGGCTTTCGCCCGTCTGTCTATGTCGAGTTGAAAGAGCAGGACGTTGACAAGAAGCTCCGGGCTCTCGCCTGTTACGAAACCCAGGCATCCAAGCCTTATTTCAACGGCACCCTAGATCTCCACAAGGCCCAGGCTCGCATTTGGGGTCAGCATGCAGGGGTCAGGTATGCCGAAGCCTTTGAATGCGTCAGGATGGTCATATGAGCAGGCTGGAGTTTGCAAGATCACGTCTTCACCTGAAGCAACCGGAAAACTCGATAGGGGTCATGATTCATCCGTGGGTCAAGATCGGGGTCGGGTTCGAGGTATTCAGCGGGGCCGTTATCGGGCATACCGGGTTTGGATTTGAGCGGGACGAGAACGGAATCCCGGTCGAGATCGTCCACACGGGGGGGGTTGTGATCGGGGATTACGTCCGGATCGGAGAGAACTCGGTTGTTGCACGTGGAACATTGGGCGACACCGTGATCGAGGATCACGTCAAGATCGATTCCCTTTGCCACATCGCCCATAACGTGCTGGTCGGCGCCCGGACCATGATGGCGTCGACGATCGACATTACGGGAAGCGTGACGGTCGGTACGGATGTCTGGATAGGGGCTCACACGATTATAAAAAACAAGGTCAAGATCGGGAATCACGCCCTGATAGGAGTCGGGGCGGTCGTGATCCATGATGTGCCAGCGGGGGCCGTCGTGGCGGGAAACCCGGCCAGGATCTTGAGATTCCAGGAGGGGTTCGGAGAATGAAATCACCGTTGGATGTTCTGCTGCTTTGCTTTGATGATAATTCAAATTCAATGTTCCGTTATTGGAAGTGCCTCAAGCACCTCGGGTTGAACGCGATTGCCTTCAAGGGGCGGCTGCACCCGTTCGGTTATCCGGTCCAGGTGCCGCTCCACCCGGTCCTGGGCAATGTGCCGATCAAGGTCTATGGGCCGACCACCATCATGGGGCCAGGACTCGAAACCCTTATTCAGTCGGCCCATGTGGTTCACCTGTTTCATTCGACTTATGTTTTGACGCCAGTTGACTTAAAGGCAAAGCATGTGGTTGTCCAGCACGGCGGCATGGCCTACCGGCAGTATGCGGATCAGTGCAATGCCGTGTTCAACGAGATTGCCGATGCAACCATCGTCCAATGCCCGGACCTGCTTGGGTTGGGGGCAAAGAATGAGCATTTGATTTATTACCCGGTAGACACGGATTTCATCCAGTTCAACCCGAAGCGGCGGGACCGGGAGCGGATCATCTTCGGGCACTTCCCTTCGAACCCGGGATGGAAGGGGACCAAGGAGATCATGGAGGTCCTGAAAGAGTTCCTAGAGGATCCAGATTACAAAGACAGGATCGGGGTCAGGTGCAGCATGAATCCGACGCCTTGGCTTGAGAACCTCGCCATGATAAAAAGCTGTGACGTGGTGATCGAGGCCATGAGGCCGGAACAGAAGGGCCACCGATACGGGGAATGGGGCAACACGGCACTCGAATCCGCGGCTTCCGGCGCACTCGTA